>NZ_CAWNHY010000110.1:0-34088 GCF_963874335.1 Vibrio sp. V10_P2A27P122
GTTCAGGACGATTGACCGCGTGTTCATTAAAATGTCAATTAATGACAAGATGTGGGTGATCTTCGCTTTATTCCTCACCGCTTTAAGCTTTGTCGCAGGAAATCGCTATGTTGATTCACTGGCCCAGATAGAAGCGCAAGCGAAGTTGGCCGTTGAGTACAAACTGCAAGGTCTCCTTGCCAGCGGCGCAGATCCACAAACCCTTTCAGCGGTTGAAACTCGCCATTCTTTAGCCGCAACTAGTTATCAAAAAGGGGTGATTACCGCCACAGTAAAACACAGCGATGGCAAAGTTTACGCGCTAACAGAGAATCTCTCTTATCTTGAAAAAGACGCTCGGCGATCGGCACTCTCGACTTTTCTGTTGAGCTATTTGTGGGCAATCCCTTTTGCTATTTTCCTCTATTGGGTCGCTACTTTTATTGGCGGTGCATTGTGGGTGCTGTACACAACAACCTTGAAAATTTCAAAAGGTGATTTAACTTCACGATTAGGTTTTCATCCCGGTCGCGATGAGTTTGGCACCATTGGCTGCGCGCTCGATAACGCCATGGACACCTTGACCGAACTGGTAGTTTCAGTAAAACAAAATGCCACCACTCTCGGTGAAACATCCAGCTCTTTTGCCCATGAGATGAAAGAGAGCGAGCAACAAATCAGTAGCCAATACGCTTCCTTGGATTCCGTCGCCACGGCCATGGAAGAGATGACGGCCTCGGCGCAAGAAGTGTCGACCATTTCCCAACAAGCCAATCAGCAAGCCGAGCAAGATTCAAAACAAGCGAAAGAGAGCTCACAGCTAGTTCAGCAAGCGATTAATGAAATTTCCCAGTTGTCAAAGTTCATTGAACAAGCCTCTCATTCGGTGTCTACATTGAATGAAAATACGGCGCAGATTAACGATGTGATCACCACCATCAATGCCATTTCGCAACAGACGAACTTATTGGCACTGAACGCTGCAATAGAAGCGGCACGTGCTGGTGAACAAGGGCGCGGTTTTGCCGTGGTAGCTGATGAAGTTCGCACCTTAGCTAGCCGCACGCAAGCGGCTACTGTTGAAATTCAATCCATGATTGAGAAGCTGCAAACCGAAAGTCAAGATATCGCACGCATTACTGAGCAAACGGTTAGTCAAGCTCAAACCAGTAGTGATTTAGTCGCTAACATCGGCAATAACGTCAATCAAATTGCTGAATCAGCAAAAATGATCAATGACATGAGTATTCAAATTTCAACTTCAGCCGAGGAGCAAAGCGCCGTTGCTAATGATATTGCTGCTGAGCTGAGTGATATTCGTACACAATCCAATGCGATTCGCAGTGTTGCGCAAACCTCATCGCAAGGTGTCGCTAGCCTTGCAAACGCTTCGCTCAACCTTGGTGAAATTTTAAGCCGTTATCGGACCAACTGATCATTGGGTTGCTTGAGTAACCAAGTCAGATCAAAATAGCCAGTCATTTGACTGGCTATTTATTTCATTCATCGCAGAGAAGTTGAAGCAAGAGCTTAAGACTCAGGATAACCTTGTGGATTATTTGACTGCCAACGCCACGTATCTTGTGTCATCGCTTCTAGGCTACGAGTCGCTTTCCAACCTAGATCCGCCATCGCTTTGCTTGGATCTGCCCAACACTCCGCAATATCACCAGCGCGGCGTTCGACCAATTGGTACGGCACGCTTTTACCTGACGCTTGTTCAAACGCTTTCACCATCTCTAGTACACTGTAGCCATTTCCTGTGCCTAGGTTATAAATGTGCAAGCCTGCTTGTTGGCCTACTTTTTCCAGCGCAGCAATATGACCATCGGCTAGGTCCATTACGTGAATATAATCGCGAACCCCTGTGCCGTCTTTAGTTGGGTAATCACTGCCAAAAACAGAGAGAAATGCTCTTCGACCCACGGCCACTTGCGAGACAAAAGGCATTAGGTTGTTCGGAATACCTTGTGGATCTTCACCTAACTCGCCTGATGGATGTGAACCTACAGGGTTAAAATAGCGCAGCAGTGTAATGCTCCAATCTGGGTTGGCTTTATGGAAATCGGCCAAGCACTCTTCAACCATTAACTTACTACGGCCATAAGGGTTGGTCGCGCTGGTTGGGAAATCTTCGGTAATAGGCACTGAGGCTGGGTCACCGTATACGGTTGCAGATGAACTAAAAACAAGTGCCTTCACGCCAGCTTCACGCATGGCCGCCACCAGTACCAATGTGCCATTAACATTGTTATCGTAATATTCCAATGGTTTTTCTACTGACTCACCGACTGCTTTTAAGCCTGCGAAATGGATCACCGCTTGAATATTTTGCGCTTTCATCACTTCAACCAGTTGTGCTTGGTTGCGTACATCACCATGGACGAACAGCGGCTTCACACCGGACACTTTTTCGATGCGCTCTAAAACCGATGCTTTACTATTGTATAAGTTGTCAAAAATTACGGGTGTCATACCGGCGTGGATCATTTGAATGCAGGTATGGCTGCCGATATACCCCATCCCGCCTGTCACTAATACTTTCATTGTTTTTACCTTCTGACATTGGTTGTGCAAGTTTAACGACTTTCAACCTAAACTTCACTTATAAATCAATCTGCTTTAATGTTTGTCTATCAGGCAAATTCGCTCTCTTTCGGCCCATACTTATCGCCAAACAATGAATCGGATCACTGTATATTGCCTTTGATTACGGCAAGTTACTCAACATGGACACTCAAGGATGATGCAACCTGTGACAAAAAGAACAATCACTCTCAATTGTGACATGGGCGAGAGCTTCGGTGCATGGCAAATGGGCGCTGATGAGTTGGTGATGCCTTGGATTGACATGGCCAATATTGCGTGTGGCTTTCATGCCTCTGACCCACACGTGATGAGCCGAACGATTGAGCTGGCGATTCAATTTGATGTAATGATTGGCGCTCACCCGGGTTACCCCGATTTGCAAGGTTTTGGTCGCCGTTCAATGAGTTTTAGCGAAGAAGAGATATGCGAGTTACTGATTTACCAGATTGGCGCACTCAAGGCATTATGTGAGAGCAAAAATGCCGAGATAAGCTACGTCAAACCTCATGGGGCTTTATATAACGATATGATGCGTGACAAATCTGTCTTTCGCGCAGTGGTCGATGCAGTTTCTTGCTTCAATGTGCCCTTGATGATCTTAGCTTCAGGCAATAACCAAGATTACCTTGATATCGCCGATATTTATGACGTGCCATTGCTGTTTGAAGCCTTTGCCGACCGGACTTATCTCGCTAATGGTATGCTCACTCCAAGAGGCCAAGCCAATGCAGTGCTGACTAATGAAGAGGCGATCATCAATCAAATTAAACAACTGGTTGATTACGGAAAAGTGACCAGTTCGGATGGCTTTGTGATCCCTATCGAAGCCGATACAATTTGCGTGCATGGCGATAATCCGGCAGCGATTGAACTGATAGAGAAAATCCGAATTTGTCTACGAGAGCGTTGAACCATTACACGTGTATCTCCTAGCGGCTACAACGTCATCACAAGGAGTGTTAAGTGACATTGAACTACAGCATTGAACCCGTTGCGGAATGCAACCTCTTATTGCGTTTTGCTCACCCGCCATCGGCCGATCTCTCACTCGATATCGGACAAATTGCGCAACAGATCATGGTGCAGTTTTCTACTTACCTGATGAATGTCACCCCTTCTTACACTACCATTTTGATCGATTACCTTCCTTATCGTATAAGTCAAAGGGAGCTAGAGCAGCAATTGATCACAGCGATCGCGGCCTTATCTTTAACTGTGGAAGCCACCCACAATTTGGTTGAGCTTGGCGCTTACTACGATGAAAGTGTCGGCCCAGATTTGAAGCGCTACCATGCGCTTGGTTTATCCACGCAACAAGTTATCGCGCTGCACACTCAAACGGTCTACACCGTTTGTGCCGTCGGTTTTGCACCAGGCTTTGCCTTTATGGCTGAAGTAGATGAACAATTACGCTTACCGCGCCATGCCACCCCACGCCTTAGTGTGGCAAAAGGCAGCGTCGCGATTGCAGAACAGCAAACGGCCGTCTATCCGAACAACTCTCCCGGAGGATGGAATATCATCGCCAATTGCCCCCATGCGCTCTTCTCTCCTCATCAAACACCAATGACGCCTTTTTCGATTGGAACTAAAGTGAAGTTTACAGCGATGACTCGCGAGGAGTTTTTATCATTAGGAGGTGAAATACCTCAATTAGCCGCGCAGTGGGAGCACCATTCATGAGCCCCCTACTACAGGTGATAAAACCCGGTCAACTGAGCTTAATTCAAGATTTTGGACGCTTTGGTCTCAGTCATATCGGTGTTACTCAATCAGGACCAGTCGATGATTACGCCTACAGTTGGGCCAACCATTTACTGGGTAACCGAGTCAATTTAGCAACGCTTGAAATCACGCTTGGTCAGGCGGAATTTCATGTTGAACATCCATGTATGCTGGCAATTGCAGGTGGTGATTTATCGGCCACGTTAGATGGAAAACTGATTGGTAATTGGCAAAGCTTTAGCGCGCAAGCCGGGCAAACACTGAAATTTGGCCTAGCCAAAAATGGCTTAAGAGCTTATTTGGCCGTGCGCGGAGGGTTCATTGTGCCTCACCATTTAGGTAGTGTTGCCACCGTACCCAAAGAACAGCTTGGTGGGTTAACGCAAAACGGCGTACCACTGCAAGCGGGCGATTCACTGCACTTTAATCCCCACGCTATCGATAACAAACCCGTACACATCACTTTTCGTTATAAGCCTGATTATAATCTGCCACTTAAATTACGCGTCATTGAAGGCTACCAAGCCCTGCAATTTTCATCGCAGCAACTCGATCGCTTTTATCAAACCAGCTTCACTGTCAGTCAGCATGCCGATCGCATGGGCTATCGTCTTAATGGCGATACGGTTACCCCACCCGCGACACCTATTTTATCGGAAGGAATTGCTTTGGGGGCGATTCAAATCCCGCCAGATGGCCAACCGATCATTTTACTCAACGATCGCCAAACCATCGGCGGTTACCCTAAATTAGGGTGTGTGGCTCGCATTGATCTGCCCCGTTTGGCACAAGCAAAACCGGGGCAGAAAATACGTTTTGTCAAAGGTGATATACAAGGCCTGCAAGAGGTTTGGTGCCAATGGGCGCGTTATTTCGGCTACTAACAACTATCACCTTGCTCCTTTAGAAAACCGCAAGGTGTCACCAATCAAACCATACCGACAATTTTTGCCAATGCTTCAGGATAAGCGCGTGCCTTAGCTAACGCGATGGCTTTCTCTTCCACCTGCTCAAGAGCCAAACTCATGCTGATTGGGTGACGAGCTTCTATCGATTGTAGCAAGTCTTCATCGTTCACTAACTGCCAATGCTGAACAATTTTAGTTGCCGCTTCCAACGCGGATGAACCTTTGACCACTTCGATTCGCGCATAATTATGAGCTTCAAACGTAACATCAGCGGCTCGTAATGTGGCATCTTGGCCAGGAATTTGCTGCGCACCAAACAGTGGCTTACCAGCCACTTGAGCTTGAATATACTGTGGGATGAACTGACTCATGTGGTGTATGGCTCGTTCACTGCGCTCTTGCAGTGCGTCCTGTTGCCAACCGTTCTTAATTTTGCGTTCGAGATAATCAGGCAATACGGGCTGTGATGATCCAGCTTGCGAGGCCACTAACCCATCTTTAAATAACGTGATTCCCTCGGTCATACCATGCAACTGAAATAGACCATCAGCATACGGTGTTAGCTGAGCCATTCCTTGTGGGGTGCCTCTTGGCCCGTGAAAAATCACTTCTGGCCATTGCTGGTCGCATTCTGCCCAACGGGTAACGTAGGCCGCTTTAAATTCCACCAAGCGTTGACGCGGAGCCTTAGCCAAATCATCGACTATTCCCGTTTCATAACCACATGCATTGACTAAATAATCGGCATGGATAACGTGTTCATGCTCTTGATCATCCAAATAAACGAGCTGCCATTGCTCATCAATAAAATCAGATTTGATTAATTTAGCGTGCGTTAAAACTTGGCAATGAGGCATCGCCGCTAACGCAAGCTCAGCACTGGCCGCCAGCCGAAAAACACTCCAACCGTATTCTTGCACCGCAATGACTGGGTACTTCAACTGATTTAAATCTGCATGTTGAGCAAAAGGGATCACCCAATCATCGAATGATGTCGGTTGATCACTCTGTTGCTGAGTTGCTAATACCTGCAGTGCTTCACGGCTGTAGAGTTTGAAATACTCTTGGGGTTGACCAAGCTGCTGATTACGTGGGTCTTCATCAACCAATTGTTGATAGCTGCGCTGAATAAGCTCTAGCCTTGGTAATAAGGCTTGCGGCTCACCGCCATCACTATGCGGAACAGCAATCACAGTCGGTCGCTTATTCAGCGTGTGGGGGTAGAGCCTGACGGTTTCAATCGACTGCTTAAGTAACTCAAGACACTGCTGCTGCGAAATTTCGCGATAGAGGTTACCGCCCGCGTGCAGATGGCAAATCGGCGGCCCATTAACGAGACCAGCGCTTTTTTCCAAAAGCAGCACATTGAGCCCCAGTTCTCCCATATGAACGGCGGCAGTGGCACCAGCCACACCCCCACCAATAATTGCGACACATGGAGAATCTGTATTGAACTTTTTATATGACATAAGATACGAGTACTCTGGAAAACCCGGATGCATTCTAAAGCTTGTAAAGCGTTATTAAAATCACATTTTTCACGTGGTCTTATCTGTTTTACGACTAACAAGCAATACGCATAATCGACAAATAACTTAAAAAATTGCTTGACTCAATAAAGCCAAAACGACGTTTTTTCAACCTTGTGAATAACAAAACTGCGCAACCCAAGGTAACTACGGGGCTAAGCGCAAATAGGCCGTTATCAAGCCGTCGAGTTATCCCAAACTTTATCCACTGTTTTTGTGGATAACTCAGTCTGGGATTATGGATATCGCTAGTTAAACTCTTTATTTATAGGGGTTAACAGCCGCTTAATTAAACTACTCACGACCAGCGATAATGTGCAAAACGTCGCCAAGGGTAGCACCAACCACATGCTGTAATGCGCCATAGGTTCTAGTTCAAAACCGAACTTCATGACGCTGGCCACCACCGCGTCAGAGCCAAGGCTTGCGACGACTCCGGCAATGAGCGCCATCAAACCGTATTCAGCCCAAATAGTTTGCTCGACGCGGCGCTTGCTGGCCCCTAAAGTGCGGTATAAGCGAATTTCTTGTTGCCTCTGGCTTAAACTTAAACGCAACAGAGTAAAAATCAGCAAAATACCAGCAATAACGCCCATTGCGGCCAGCACTGTCACTGACCAGATAATTTGCGTCAGCAAAGTTTGAATCTTATCGCCCATTGCCCGGATATCCATCAAACTGACCGTAGGGTAAGTGCGAGCAAGGGTGGCAAGCAAGGCGTTATCTTGATCTTGCGCTCTGAAACTCACCAGCCACGTGGCAGGGATCTCCTGCAATAGGTCTGGGGTAAAAATGAAATAGAAGTTAGGCTTCATTTCTCGCCACTCGACTTGGCGAATGGAATTTACTTTCGCTTCCACGGTTTGGCTATTGATCACAAACCCCAAACTATCACCCAGTTTCAGCCCCAAATCACGAGCAACGTCCGATTCAACCGAAACGCCACCTTGCTCTGTCCACGCTCCTGCCGTCAGTTGGTTGTTGCTGGGTAGCGATTCTCCCCAAGTGAAATTGAGCTCTCGCCTCAACGCATCACTCCCCTCTTCACCTTGAGCTTGTTGCTTGGCCTCTATGCCATTAATAGTCGATAAACGCCCTCGGATGATCGGATAGGCTTGCGAACGCACAATGTTGGCGCTGTCTAACGTGTTAAGGTAATCATTAACTTCATTTGGTGAAATGTTGAGTGCAAATGCGTTATGAGCATCGCTGGGTAAGGTTCGCTGCCAATCAGAGAGTAAATCGGTACGCACTAACCAGATGATCGCCAATAACATTAACGATAGTCCTAACGCGCCGAACTGGACTCCGGTCGTGATTGCCGAACGATTGATTCGGCTGAGCGCTAATTTAATCGCGGTAGAGAGCGGAAGACGTCCTAAACTACGAGCCACCAAAACACTGACCACAGCAAGCACCGCAAAAAGCGTCACTATCCCAGCCAACACAATCCACACTAAGAGGTTATTCCAATAAACCCACAGCATTGGCACCAACGGAATCAAGATGAGCAACCCATTACGACGATGATTCGGTTTCGCTCGCTCTGTTTGCATGACATTGAGCGCACTGGTATCTAGCAAATGCAATAGAGGAATGCCGAGTGCAGGAAAAGCGATCAATACACTCGCCATCAGCGCAATAAAAGCGGGTTTAGCGCCATAACTCGGTAAAGGCGTAGGCAATAAATCCACCAGCGGCACGCGTAATAAAGACTCTAGGCCAATGCCGATCAATACCCCAAGCACCGCAGCAGAAACAAACAAAATCACCACTTGTACGAACAACCATTGGCGGATCCAACGTTTGCTCGCTCCAAGGCTTTTTAACATGGCGATGGTTTTTTGCCGCGTAGAAACATAGTGCTGACAAGTCAGGACTAATGTGGTTGCCGCCATGATGATCACAATCGCTACGGTTAACGACAAATATTGCTCTGTGCGTTCAAAAACCTCATTCGTTCGGCTGGCGCTATTTCGGTCGCGCCAACGATCGCTAGGCGTTAAAGTAACGGGCTGTTTTACTGCTTCAATCTGTCCATCATCACCATTAATGAACACGCTAAATTGCACTCGGCTCCCCAATTGAAGTGCACCAGTACGAGCCACATCGTCTTGGTGGATCAACACCGCGGGCATCTGTTGAAACGGATTAAAGCTGAGTCCCGGCTCCTCAAGGATGCGTCCCGATACCGTAAAGTCGGCATCGCCCAGCGTGACCTGATCACCAATTTGAACGTCTAATTGCGCAAACACTCGTTCATCTAACCACAGTTGATTCGGCGCAAGGTGCTGAAATGTCGTCACATCATCAGAAAGACGCATTTCACCGCGTAGCGGATAAGCACTATCCACTGCTTTGACAGTGACTAACTGCATACCGCGCTCACTGAATGCCATTGTCGCGTAACGCGTAAGTTGTGAAGACGGCAGTTGCAAGCGCTCGATCTGATCGAGCAATGACGCTGGGGGTGGGTTTGCGGAAACAAACACACTATCGGCAGTGAGTGCGTCTTTACCTTGTTTAACAATCACTTGCTCCATACGCTCAGCTAAGGCAGTCAGCGCAAAAATACAAGCAATGATCAAGGTTAGCGCCACTGAAATAGGCCACAACTGTCCGTGGCGGATTTCACCTAAGCTCCAGCGAATTAATCGTTTATTGAGTGAACGGCTCGACATCTCGCTCATTACCGCTCCTCCAACATACCGGCTTGCATGTGGAAAATACGATCACATTGCGCCGCAAGAACGGGATCATGAGTAACCAGCACTAAGGTCGTTCCGTGCTGCTTATTTAATTCAAACAATAATGAAACCACTTTTGCCGCGGTTTCTTGATCAAGGTTGCCAGTAGGCTCATCGGCAAACAGCACTTTCGGATTGATCATAAAAGCTCTTGCTAGCGCGACTCGTTGCTGCTCGCCCCCTGAAAGTTGTGCAGGAGAGTGATGCATTCGATGCGATAAACCAACGGCCGTCAACAAGGATTTAGCACGATCCACATCCTCTTTTTCGCCTTTTAACAAACAAGGTAGCGTCACGTTCTCTAACGCAGACAAGCTTGGGATCAGCAAAAAGCTTTGAAACACAAAGCCAACCGATTGACTGCGGATCGCCGCACGTCCTTCATCGTCCAGTTGAGACAATGGCTGACCCAATAGCTCTACCTCTCCGCGTGTCGGCGTATCAAGCCCAGCCAACAGCGTCATCAGGGTTGATTTCCCCGCACCAGACGTTCCGACTATCGCCACGCTTTCACCACTTTTGATCTCTAGGTTTACCTCTTTTAGGATTGTTAAATGCTCTTGATTGGTAGAGACTGTTTTAGATAATGAATGTGCTCTAATAACGGATGTTTGCATGACTCGACTTCTTTCCTTGATTTGTATTTTATTATTCTCGGCTAGCGCTAGTAGTACCACACTCTTGATATTGGGTGATAGTTTAAGCGCTGGTTACCAAATGCCGATTGAAAACGCTTGGCCTAGCTTGCTACCTAATGCCTTGCAAGCTGAAGGTAAATCAGACATTGATGTCATTAATGCCAGTATTTCTGGCGATACAACGGGCAATGGCCTAGCCCGCTTACCGTCACTACTCACCCTACATACCCCTGATGCGGTGCTTATTGAGCTTGGTGCGAACGACGGATTGCGTGGCTTTCCACCTCAATTGATCAGCGGCAATTTAACCGCCATCATTGGCCAAATAAAAAAAGCAGGCTCAACCCCTCTTTTGATGCAGATCCGCATTCCACCAAACTATGGCAAACGCTACAGCGATGCCTTTTATAGCCTCTATTCTGAGCTTAGCCTCAAACACACTGTGCCGTTACTGCCCTTTTTCTTAGAGCAAGTGATCATTAAACCAGAGTGGATGATGGCTGATGGCTTACATCCGACGGTCGACGCTCAGCCGTGGATCGCCAATTTTGTTGCGCAACATTTAGCAGAGCATCTCTGATTTTAATGCCTCAGCTCAATGAACTTTACCTAGTTTTACGATATTTTTTAGACCATTCCCCTAACCGCAAAGGTACAAACTATGCACATTGAACCTGTGATCAAAGGTGTGGTCGCTCGCTCTGCTCATCCACTCGGATGCGAACAAGCTGTGTTACAACAGATTAATTACGTAAAATCTTGCAGACCGATCACTCACGGGCCAAAACGAGTTCTCATTTTAGGCGCATCTTCAGGCTTTGGGCTCGCCGCCCGCATTGCCCTGACCTTTGGTGGTTCAGAAGCCGATACGATTGGCGTTTCCTTTGAAAAAACGCCATCAGAAAAAGGGGTTGGTAGTGCTGGTTGGTACAACAATCTCTTTTTTAAACAACAGGCCGAACAAGCGGGTCGAGTCGCCGTCAATATCGATGGGGATGTTTTTTCACCATCAGTACGCGAGCAAGTGATTGAAGCGATAGAGACCTATTTTGAAGGGGAAGTCGATTTAGTCATTTACAGTATCGCCAGCGGCATGAGACCAAAACCCAATTCAGATCAGTATTGGCGCTCCGCCATCAAACCGATTGGTGAGGCCGTTTCTGGTGCGACGATATTACTAGAAAACGATACGTGGGTAGAAACCACCATTGCCCCTGCAAATGACGAAGAGATCGAAAGTACACTGAAAGTGATGGGTGGCGAGGATTGGGAAAACTGGATAGATACGCTGATCAACGCTGAATCGATTGCACAAGGGTGTAAAACCATTGCTTTTTCATACATCGGCCCTCAGATTACTCACCCCATTTATCTTGACGGTACACTGGGACGCGCCAAAATTGATTTGCACCAAACCAGCCACTCTCTCAATCTAAAATTGTCTAACTATGGCGGCGGGGCTTATGCGACTGTTTGTAAAGCTTTAGTCACGAAGGCGAGCGTGTTCATTCCCAATTTAAGCCCTTACATTGTCGCATTGTATAAGGTGATGAAAGAAAAAGAGACGCACGAAGGATGTATCGAGCAGATGCAGCGTCTGTTTAGCGAAAAACTCTCTAGCAAAGGCAAAGTACCCGTTGATGGCGAACGACTGATCCGTATGGATGATTGGGAGCTCAACCCAGATACTCAGCAAAAAGTGGCCGATTTACTGGAGAAAATGGATCAGTACAACTTTAAGCAACTAGGTGACTACAAGGGCTTTAAGCGAGAATTCATGCAGCTCAATGGCTTCGACTTTGATTGTGTTGATTATGCTCAAGAAATTAATATCGACCATTATATCAAGCAAGCCGATTAACTCCTTCCGTATCATTTACGAGACACAGCGAACTATCTCAATGCCCCAATATTTTATTGGGGCTTTTTTTTGTTACATTGGCGGCGCGTTCTTATTCTTAATACCATACTATGGTCATAGGAGCGGATCTTGTCATCGTCAGTCTAGAGCAATGAATGCTCGGCTTTTTTAAGCTTTGTCGTCCAAAGGAATTTGATAATATGTCGAAAATAAAGACACATGAGATGCTCATCCCCTCTTCAATGATGGATGGATGGCAGCGCATTGTGAATTTACTCGCTGAAATTTTAAACGTCCCGAGCGCATTGATCATGCGTGCTAGCCAGCAAAAACTCGAAATATTCTGTAAAAATACCAACGTCGACAACCCCTATCAAACCGGACATAAAGAACCCTTAGGACAAGGTCTGTACTGTGAAACTGTGATGCAAACACAGCAGGAACTATTGGTCCCGAATGCTTTAGCCGATAAAAAATGGATGCATAATCCAGATGTACCACTGGGCATGATTGCCTATTGTGGCATCCCATTAAAGTGGCCGAATGGTGATATATTTGGCACCATTTGCGTACTCGATAGCAAGGAGAACCATTTTGGCCCCACCTATCGGCAGTTACTGGAGAGTTTTCGCGATACCATTGAATCCCAGCTCACCACCTTATACCAACAAGTAAGACTTCAGCAGCTCAATGATGAGCTTCAGCTTCGCGTCGATAACCGAACACAAGATCTTGCTGATCTCAACTACTCGCTCACGCAAGAGATCGATAAACGCCGCGCCGCAGAACAACAGATTCAATATCAAAAGTGGCATGACATCAGCACAGGTTTTTTAAATCGCAACGCACTTGAACTGGAGCTCAAAAATAGCCTTTTACAAGCAACAAAACAGCACACCGAAGTTGCCGCCATTCATATTGGTTTCACTAATGCTCGTCATATTCAATCTCACTTTGGCTACCGAGCATGGGATCAAGTCATCGCTCGATATCGTGAGCGACTAGGCCGCTGCGATAAAATTGAAATATTGACCGCTCGACCCACGTCGACAGATTTAGTCTTGATCGTCAAAACAAAACTATTAGCGCGTCACTTGGAAAAGTTGTGCCATAAATTGGTCGAAATCGGTCATTCTGAATTTAAGCTCGATGACCATAATGTTCATCTTCATTCCTATATTGGTATTGCAACGAGTTTAGACACTGACAATGCTATAGAACTGCTCAAACAAGCTTCTGCTGCCATGGTCTCTTGCAAAGATTCCGGTCATAAGTTTTGTTATCACTCGCAAGTATTCAGTGACTCACTCCGGCAAATCAACCAATTAGAAAGCTACTTATTACGAGCAGTGCGTAACGATGAGCTCATGCTCTATTTTCAACCTAAGGTCTCTCCAACCACTCATCGCTGGACGGGGGCAGAAGCGCTACTACGTTGGCGACACCCCGTATTGGGCGATATATCCAATGAAACCTTAATTCACATGGCCGAACAAAATGGACTGATTTTTGAAGTGGGTAACTTTGTCCTGCGATCGGCCATCGAAAAAACGAGCCAATGGGCAAAACAGGTCGATAATTTCAAAATGGCTATTAACGTTTCAGCCGTCCAATTGAAGAATGCCCAATTCGCAGACCAAGTTCGTGAGCTACTGAACACCTACCAACTTCCAGCTCGGTACTTAGAGTTGGAAGTAACAGAAAGCTGTTTGATTGCGGATGAAGTGGTGGCTCGCAACACACTGCGAATTCTACACCAACTAGGTGTGACGTTGTCACTTGATGATTTCGGCACGGGCTACGCCTCTTTCAGCTATTTGAAAAAATTTCCCTTCGATTGCATAAAAATAGATAAAAGCTTTGTACATCAATTGGATCAAAGTGAGGAAGATAAAGAAATTGTTCGCTCAATCATTCACGTTGCCAAAAAATTAAAGCTGAAAGTGATCCTCGAAGGGATTGAAAATCAAAGCCAAGAAGACTTTATCATCAGTGAAGGGTGTGAGTTTGGCCAAGGCTATTTCTATGGTAAACCGATGCCTTGTGACGACTTTGAGGCTGGGCTACTGAACCAAAATTATGCACACCCTGTCGAGACAAAGGTTTTGTAGGATAAAGGAATCCCTTATCATGTCTTTACTCTCAGTGTGGCGGTTCCTATAATCGCCGCCTTTCCTTTCCAAACGAGCGATATCGAGATGGATTTATTAACATCAATTCTCAAAAAGCTAGAAAAACAGAACTACCGCGCCTATCAGCAGATCAAAGGTCAATACGAATTTGGTGATTTCACCTTGCATATCGATCATATCCAAGCGGACCCTTACGCTTCTGCATCTCGCTTTCGCGCTACTCGAGCATGGTCTCTGACCGGTCTGGAATGGTTAAAAGAGAAATCACCTGCTTATCAAATGGCTGCAAGAGATTTTATCGCTCGTAGTTTTGCGGAGTTTGCTAAGCAAGAGAACCATATTGCCATCGCATTGACGGGCCAAACGGTGCTTGATAGTACAGCTGTTCTCTTTACGGAGCATGGTATTGAGCTTCGTTTTCGCATCAATTTACCCGCTGAAGGTCGTGACATTCTGGCCAAGAAAGCGCTCAACATCATCACCTTCTACCTGCCAAAATTCATTCGCCGGGCCACCATTGAACGTGAACTGGATAAAGATGCCCTACTTGAGCATTGCGCTGTGATCGAAGATCAAGAAGCAATGCGTGCACAACTGGTACAGCACAATCTGGTTGCTTTTGTGGCTAATGGCAGCGTATTACCTCGCTTGGCAGGTAACTGTGATCTGCCGATGAAAGACGCCGTTACTTTCCAAGCGCCCACATCGCTAGAAGTCGAGCTTGAGACACCAAACCAAGGCAAAATTAAAGGACTCGGTATCCCCAAAGGTATAACCCTTATCGTCGGCGGTGGTTTTCACGGTAAATCGACTTTGTTAACGGCGATTGAGCGTTCAATTTACAACCATATTCCCGGCGATGGCCGTGAGCGAATTGTTACGGATCATCAAGCCATGAAAATTCGCGCTGAAGATGGCCGTTGCGTACATAATTTAAATTTGTCCAACTACATCAATCACCTACCTATGGGTAAAGAAACCTCCGATTTCAGCACTCAAGATGCGTCCGGTTCAACATCGCAAGCAGCGTGGTTACAAGAATCCATTGAATCTGGCGCTAGTACATTACTGATTGATGAAGATACTTCCGCCACCAACTTCATGATCCGTGATGAGCGTATGCAAGCGCTGGTTAGTAAAGGTGATGAGCCCATTACACCATTGGTTGATCGTATCGGGCAACTTCGCGATGATTTGGATATCTCGACACTGATCGTCATGGGGGGATCCGGTGATTACTTAGATGTCGCCGATACTGTCATCCAGATGCATGACTACCACGCCGTTGATGTGACTAACAAAGCTAAAGAAGTCATCAAACAGCACCCAACTGCTCGTCACAACGAATGTGAAACGCCACTGGCTATTTTCCCAGAACGCGCGGTGAATCGCACTGCGCTGCAAAAATTACTGGTTGATGGTAAATTCCGAGTCTCTGCCAAAGGCGTTGATTCGCTTCGCTTTGGCAAAGAATTTACGGATTTAAATGCGTTAGAACAATTGGAGTCACCTTCTGAAGTCAATGCGATTGGCTGGACTTGGTTCCAGTTTGCGCAGACTCCAGGGTGGTCAGCGCAACCAAGCAAAGAGATGATGGCTTTATTAGCAGGAACATGGCACCAAAATATGCCAAACCACGGTGATTTGGCGAAACCGCGTGTCATCGATGTGATGGCGGCGTTGAACCGTATGCGCAAGTCGCAATTTAAAAACCACCAGTAAAGATTAACTCCCCCTACAACAAAAGCCAAAAGAAGCGAGAGATCGCTTCTTTTTTACTTCAGTACCTTATTCGACAAATATCTTGTCTAGAGTTTAAGGTTTGGGCTTTAACTATTTTGCCGCAAAATATTCCATGCTTCACACAACACTCGAAACGTTTCAGCATTGCCATTGTCTCTATCTGGATGCCACTTTAGTGCCAACTTGCGCCATGTTTTCCGGATTTCAATTTGCGTCGCTTCCGCTGGTAATTTAAACAGCCTCAATGCTTGAAGACGATTCATATTAAGGTTACTCGTTCCACCCATTGCTTTACGGTAACGAGTCCAAAATTCGTTCAACAAGCGGCGCACTTCTCCTTCATCAGCCTCATAATTTTTCCACTGAGTGTAATAATCACGCAATGGATCATCTGGGTCGATTTCGCAACTAACGGCACGATGCGCAGGCATTAGTACAATGTCCATTGCTGATACTTGTAACCACTTTTCAGGGTAAAGCGTCTCTTGAAGCTGATAGAGCGCGTTCATGATCAAAAAATTACGCTTAAAGAGGTCTTTTTCAGGTGCGCTATCAAGTACAGGCATGAATCCCTGTTCACTTAAATGTGCCGCTAACGTATGGACTTTCCAACCGGAAGGCTGTTTACGCAACACCTCCAACATTGGCCAAAGCAGCGGATTTTCCATGTAAGATTGAAACTGAGCGGTAAGTTCTAAGCTTTCAGACATACTTTCGGGCCTACTTTGGGACATAGTCTCGACGTTCACATTAAGGTTCTCTCTTCATTCAAATCCAATATCGCTTTTTTGTCGAGTTTCTTACCGCATATTATCTTGGCTTTTTGAACTAGAGTCCGTTTATCACACGCACTATCTATCAATACATAAAAAGAGAAAGATCGAGTTGTTGCATGATCTTCTCCACCTTGCAGATCTCTTTGCCAAGACAATGCGAAAATCAATCACAAAACGAAGGTAGATACGCACATCTCAAACACAAATTTCTACGTCTATAAGATACAGAATTCAACAAAATTGAACATCGTGCAAAATAGTGGCACTATCCATCGGTATTTTGTGATAGGAAAAACCATGTCTCTCAACTTCTCACGCACGCTTTTATTTTTGACGGCGATCTACGGTATACTCTTTCTATTTTCAGCGATCGCGCCGGTTTCTCGTGCTGTCTGGTTAGCAGAAATCATCCCTGCGCTAGGGATCTTAGCACTCGTCTATTGGGCTTCAACAAAACTACGCTTTAGCTCAACGGCTTATATTCTGATGTTTGTGTGGCTTAGTTTGCACACCATTGGGGCTAAATATACATTTGCAGATGTTCCGTTTGCTTGGTTCAACGAACTGATCGGATCATCTCGTAATAATTTTGATCGCGTCGCTCATTTCTCAATTGGCTTTTATGCCTACCCTATCGCTGAATATTTAATTAGAAAGCAGCTCTGTAAACCGTTAATTGCCTCATTGTTCGGGCTTTTCTCTATCATGAGTATCGCAGCAGGTTACGAAATTATTGAATGGTGGTATGCCTCAATCGCGGGTGGTGATGAGGGAATCGCTTTTCTGGGTTCACAAGGCGACATTTGGGACGCACAAAAAGACATGTTATGCGATACCCTTGGGGCAATGACGGCACTTTGCCTATTATGGTTTAGGCCAAAATCAAACATTCCTTACAGTGAAGTATGAAATGCCTCTAATTTTTGGAACTAAGGTAAATATTACCGAGAGCAAGTTTTGATTAGTGTTTATTCTGTGAGTACGGAGAACATGACTCTCCCTTTTTGCTGCTGAGAATTGATTATGAAAAATATAAATAAAACACTTGAAAAAATAGACTGCTGTCCACTTTGTCAACATGACGAATACTTTATTTCCACAAACAATGAAAAGTTTATCTGCGCACAATGTGGTTTTAAAACCGACCACTTACAAAGCGTCCAGCAAATGATTGGTGTACACACAGCGCTAATCAGTCATAAACACATTCATTGCTTGGCCAACAATGTGCATTGAGCCATGGTTTAAGCTCGAGTAATGTGTCGATAACAACGACATTAGGCGCTTGAGAAAAACCCTGTGGGTTAAGAGGTGCTAGCTGAACGGTTGGTACCTCTGCATTGATACCCGCTTCAACCCCTTTTGCTGAATCATCCACATAAATACATTCTTGCAAAAGAAATCCCATATTCATTGCACAATAACGAATCAAATCAGGTTCAGGCTTCCAGCTATTCGCATCAAAGGCTGAAAAAATGCGTCCTTCAAACAAAGGGAGCAAACCGCTCCGTTGTAATATTGATGATATTTTTTCTTTAGGTGCATTAGAGGTGACACAGTATTCAATACCCTGCTGGCGTAAATACTCAAGTAGTTCTATCGCACCATCCATGGGTGAAAGATATTGCTGGAAGAGCTCATTAACTTTGTCCCGATAAAGGTTCTCTAAAAGATCAAGATCGGCGTTAATATTCGTATGTTCAAGCGCCTGAAACAATATGTCCGCAATCTTCCCACCTTCAAAATGGTTACTCACTTGTGCAAAAGTAAGGTGGGCTCCTAGTTGGTTCAATACATTGACTAGCGCTTCGCAGCACAAACGCTCACTATCAACTAAAGTACCTTCACAGTCGAAAATAATACATTTTATTTTTTTCTCAGTCATAAACACTTCCTTCATCCAATGCTTAATTTTAACCGCTGGGTGAATGTATAAAATGATTGAGTTAACAGAATGAAACGAAGATAAGAGTTGATATGCATAACTTATAGCCACATCACTCTTTGATACTCAATGGGGCGTATTTAGCTGGCTCTGTAGTAGCTTGTCGTATCGGGATACAAATTACGGATTTGGATAAAATCATCCAAATGATTAAGCAATAAATTGACTAAAGTAGGGTCAAACTGAAAACCGCATTCACGTTCAAATAAACTTACTACATTCTCAAGCGGCCACGCTTCTTTATAACAACGTTCACTTAGCAAAGCATCAAACACATCCGCTATCGCAGTAATGCGAGCAAATATATGAATGTCTGTGCCTTTTTTCTGATTAGGATAACCTTTACCATCCCAACGCTCATGGTGTTCATGCGCGATAATCGCAGCTAATTTAGTTATATCACCTTCGCTTGTATTGAGGATGTTATAACCAGCGGTAGTGTGAGTCTGCATGATTTCCCACTCATCTGGTGTTAATTTTCCAGGCTTATCCAAAATCGACTCTGGAATCGCAATTTTTCCCACATCGTGCATTGGGCTGATGATCTCGATCATTTCTACCTCGCGCTGCGTTAACCCGCACAAACGAGCCAGCAGCGCAGAGAGCCTTGCTACCCGCTTAACATGATTACCCGTTTCACCAGAGCGCGTTTCTATTGCTTCTCCGAGTAAATGAATCATTTCCCGCTGTACGGCTAATGTACGCTCTTGCAATACCACTATTTTACGGTTTTTGACGCTAAGCTCTCTTTTTTGTCTGAGGGTCACCCCTTGCATAACAATCACAACCAGCAAACAGAGAATAATAAAGCTAGCCGCGAGTAACACTTTCCAATGCTGTTCAAAATAAGAGAGAGGACGATTAAGAACCAGCACATCCTGTGGCAAGGCTTTCATGTCAATCTGATGTCGCTGCATGGCTTGGTAATCAAAAACCGCTCTTGCACTACTGATTTGCATGTCAACTACGGAGGCTAAATCTAGTGAGACAAATTGGTTTAACACCATCAAGATATCATTCCCCAGTTGCTCAGAACGATTAACATGCCCTCCAACGATACCATCACGAATATAAAACTCCCACAGTACAAAAATGGGGGCAGCGCTAGCTTGTGCTAGGCGGTAGGAAATCTCTTGATAAGTATGGTAAACACCTTGATTTGTCTCTGTATTAAAGTGCGATAGCAGTACCGCATCATCAGGGGAAATCTGGAATAGCACCTTTTCTGCTTCAGCCAAAGTGATGGAGTTAATATCGATAAACTCGATACCTTTTAAAAGATCCGTAGCCAGCACTTCATCGACTTTTTTTCGGATCAATTGCGAAGTATGGCTTTGATCTGATAAATAATAGATTCTCTTGAGTTTTGGACGTAATGATTTGATTAAATAGAAGTTTTCTATAATAGCTTCAGATTCATAAATAATTTTATTGTACTTAGTCATGTCATCGAGTGTGGCACTTTTGTCGTTGATGCCAACCGCAACCATAGGCGTATCTGGTTTAAATAGGCTTGAGAGCCCTTTAGTGAACTTTAACGCATTGTCATCGGTAATAATAACCGCATCGAATGGATAATCACGATATTTAACGTGGAGGTATTTTTTGGCCTCCTCAAGATACTCTTGGCTATAAATTCTTTTTGTATCAAGGTATTCAATGGAGAGCTTAATCGGTGTTTTGCTGCTCTTAACTACAGCATCAATGCCCTTTTGAAATTCATATGTCCATTGATAAGATGATTCATATGAATGCAGCACAAGAATATTTTTAGGCTCCCAGCGAGTTGACTTAGCAGGAAACGACAAAAACAGCGCATAACAGACCATAGCAGTCCAACTAAGCCAATATGTTATTTGCTGTTTATTCATACATAGCTCTCCGTGCAGGCTAAAATTAATACCAAACCAGGCGCTATAGTACCAATTTCATCAGGACAAGCTACTGTTCTATAAAAACATTACCATTGCACTCATGATTAGCACGCCATTTTGCGAGCAACAACCGCGTGAATACATCTTCACCTCCAAATGCATTTTTATCCAGAGTAACGATGTCGGAGATGAGTATCTCATGTGAAGTGGAGGTGACGATACCAGCAGCCACAGGCTCCCCGTTTTGAAAACCTAAGTAAAGCTCGCAAGGTGCTGAATAAATGATTTGGGTAAAGAATTCGATAACTTTTGATTGATCGTTTTTATCGCTCCATAAGCTTGCTTGCAACAGAGCAAACCATATTGTCATCCGATGAAAATCAACCAAATAAACCTCTTCGAGCAACGATAGGTTAGGCTCCTCAGTGAGCTCAATAAAAGGGCGAGAACTGCGTTGAACAACCGCTTTTTGGTAGAGATCTCGACCTTGTAAGCTCTCTTCTGTTGGAAATTCGACATTCACTTGGTCAAATAGCCATTGGTTTTTAATGGCGGCAACGTCAGGTTGGTTAATCATTGTTATTTACTTCTTCTTCTAATTGTTGCAAGCAGGATACTGACCAGATCGATATGCGACAAGCCATTACTCACATTATCCTCATCTAAACTGCAGATATGCTGGCCAAAACATCAACATAACAGCCTATATCATTCTCCTTTGATGCTGCTATCATGTGCAGAAAGATGGATAAATGGATTATAGACATGAACAAGAAACTCATCACCACCGCATTCATACTTAGCTTTGGTTTAGTTGGCTGCGATAGCAATGAAGTTGGCGATGTATCGCTCGGATTTTTCACGCTTAAAGACGTAAAAATCGAAAATCTAAGTGATGATATTGTGACTGGTGTTACGTGCCATATTGCTTCAATTGAGGCTAATTTGAGTCTTTCTGATCCAAGTGATAGCTCAATCTCGTGTCGTCAGACTGGTGACATTACCCCAGAGATGATTGCAAAAATTGATAAGAGCAAATCAGGCGAAATCGTGTTTAAGAAGTCAAAAAGCATTTTCTTCAAGTCAATGAAAGTCAGACGTATCTACGATGCAGAAAATCAAACCCTGATCTACTTGTCTTATACTACCAAAGAAACAGATGGTAGCTTCAAGCACAGCCTATCGACCGTACCGCTTTGGGGGACTAAGGCTTATAGTACGGACATAACGCTCACTAAATAGCCGCTAACGCCTCGGCGATCTGGATTTGGCTCACTTTTTTATGTAATAAAAATGAAAGGAACCTTTCATATCCGTGATATGATGCGGGAAATTTTCAATTCTCATTTTTCAACATGAAGTTTCCTGGACAGCGTAAATCTAAGCACTATTTTCCGACTCATGCTCGTGACCCTCTCGTCAATCAAATTCAACAAACGGCTATGCTCCACCGCCCAACAGTGGTCGGTGTTGGGCAAACCATTGTTGATATTGAAGCTCGTGTAGACAATGAGTTCTTAGAGAAACATCAATTAAGTAAAGGTCACTCACTGGTGCTCGAAGAGAGCAAAGCCGATGCGCTCTATGAAGAACTAGTCGAACGAGGTTTAATTACTCACCAATACCCGGGAGATACGATTGGCAACACACTGCACAACTACTCTGTGTTGGCCGATAGCAAATCCGTTTTGCTCGGCGTGATGTCCAAAAATATTGAAGTCGGCTCATACAGCTATCGTTATTTGTGTAGAACCTCATCGCGCATGAACCTAAACCATCTTCAAACTGTCGATGGTCCTATCGGGCGTTGCTACACCCTAATTTCTGATGATGGAGAGCGCACCTTCGCCATTAATGAAGGGCATATGAATAAACTTCGCCCCGATAGTGTTCCTGAAGAGGTTTTTGAAAAAGCTTCCGCTTTAGTTGTTTCTTCTTACTTAATGCGTGGAAAGCCCGAAGATCCAATGCCACTTGCGGTCAAACGCGCTATTGAGATCGCTAAATCCAAGCACATTCCAGTGGTGTTAACCCTAGGCACTAAGTATGTAATTGAAGGTAATGCGAAGTGGTGGCAAGACTACATCAAAGAAAACATCACAGTCGTCGCCATGAATGAAGAAGAAGGCGAAGCGTTAACTGGTGAGAAAGATCCACTGCTTGCGGCTAACAAAGCACTCGAGTGGGTAGATTTAATCCTCTGCACCGCGGGGCCCGTGGGTCTTTATATGGCTAGCTACACCGATGAAAGCGCAAAGCGCGAAACTGAATTACCTCTCCTACCGGGTAATATTGCTGAATTTAACAAGTACGAATTTAGCCGTGCGATGCGAAAACAAGACTGCCTCAACCCAATAAAAGTGTATTCACACATTGGCCCTTACTTGGGTGGCCCATTGGAAATCAAAAACACTAACGGAGCGGGAGACGGAGCGCTATCGGCTTTATTGCACGATATGGCCGCGAATAGTTATCATCAACGCAATGTTCCAAACTCTGCCAAACATGATGTGCCGTACCTCACTTACTCTTCGTTATCTCAGATCTGCAAATATGCAAACCGTGTCAGCTACGAAGTACTCACACAGCACTCTCCTCGTTTATCGCGAGCATTACCAGAACGTGAAGATAGCCTAGAAGAAGCGTATTGGGATCGTTGAATCGTATGACCTCTACATGAATAAAAGCGACAATTTGTCGCTTTTATTCTTTCCACAACGAATAAACCGCACGATGCGATCCTACGTTATTTAAGTCTCACCATTTCGTTTCAGAAATAACAACTTCCGTGAAATAAACTGATAACTTGTGCCTAATTGATGAATCAATAGTTTTATAATTGAGACATCTTAGTACAAGCGTTATAGTACTCTTTAAAGATGAGTCATAAAGGTTTTGGATCAAGACTCACAATTATCATCCATTGCTGCTTTCGCTTGAATTAGGATTAACATGACAATGTCATTTCCGCAGGAAGAGTATTCAATTTCAGACCTAGACAGTGCCGTTGCAAAGCAGCGTCTGGTTCATGTTCTCGATTTTTTTAGTCAAGGTCTGTTTTATATGAGCAGCGATGGAAACATGGTGCTCTATAATCCAACATTTTATGTACAATTTGGTGTAAACAGCGAAACTATTTCCTATGCTGATTGGCTGAGTTTGGTCCATCCTATGGATCGTGCACTGCTCAACAGCCGCGTCGACAAGCATATCAGCACCACTGAATCAAGGGAATCGATTCAATACCGAGTCAAAAAAGCAAATGGTCAATATATCTGGTTAGAGGGGAATGCGGTCACAAAAAGTGTGAACGGTGAACATTTTATGGTGGGTAGCCATAAAGATATCTCCGATCAAAAATTGATGGAAGATTACATTCATCAAGCTGCATTTTTTGACAGCTCATCAGGCCTCTATAATCGAAGTAAATTACTGCTCGATATTGATGAGAAAGCACTCAAAATTGGAGAGCCTTATTCACTTATCTACATCCAACTTGAAGATATTAAGTCTTATCTCAATCAATACGGCTCAGACATTGTTAAAGATTTACTGAATCACGTCGTCAGTGCACTGCGTGAACTGCCCGATGAATTTGCTGATTTTTACCGTATTCGCTCTGACGATTTTGCCATATTACTTAGAGGAGAACGCTCATACGATGAGCTCAAGCATATCTGCTCTCAAATAATGAAGCACTATTCGAAATCAGCCACGGAGCATGGGCACCTCTATGGTAATGATATTAGCATTGGTGTCTATCCTGAGATAAACCGTGCTATATCTGCCGATGAGTTGTTAAATATTGCATCACGAACTTGTCAATTTGCTAGTGCTAAAAATCATTCTCGTATCGAAATTTACAGTGGCCGAATTCAAAAAAACGTTGATCGTTATTTCTTCATCGAAAGAGGCTTAAAGGAAGCATTAGATCAACGTTCATTGTCCGTGAAATTCCAACCCATTATTCATGCACAATCAGGACAGGTATCCAGCTTTGAAGCCTTAGTCCGCTGGCGCTCAAAAGAGTTTGGTGAGATTTTCCCGGACGAATTTATTCCCGTTGCAGAAAAAAAGGGGCTGATTGTTGATTTAGGCTATTTTGTCTTCAAAAAAGCCTGTGAGTTTATTGGCCGTTACAATAAACAAAATGGGGTTAATATTCGGGTTAATATTAATGTTTCAGTCCTTCAACTTCTGAAAAGTGACTTCCCACAACAGATACTAACGATGGCTAAGGCTTCCGGTGTATTGCCCTCTTCTATTGTGTTAGAACTGACGGAAACTGTCATACTCGATGGCGATAAAAATGCGATTAACCAGCTTCACTCCTTAAATGAAATGGGGTTTCAACTGTCGCTGGATGATTTTGGAGCTGGTTTTAGCTCACTCAATAGCTTCTTTGATTTGCCCCTCAATCAAATTAAAATAGACAAAAGCATTGTATGGAAAACACTGACTAACCCAGCATCAGAACAATATTTAGCCTTTCTCATCCAGTTTTGTCACACCAATGGCGTCGACATTGTTATTGAGGGGGTTGAAAATGGCGACATGTACCAAAAATTTAAAGAGATGGGGGCAACTTATTTACAAGGCTATTGGTTTTCAAAACCACTATCTTTAGCCAGTGCAAGCCGCTATACATTAAATGCTGTCAATGAATAAGCACAAAAAATAGATTAGCTAAATTAAGCACTTACACCTAAAATTTGAAGAAGCAGAGCGGAAAGGAAATAGTAAACCCTGTGAGCCCGACTGCGACTTCAAATCGCTCAAAGAGCGTTGTTATTCTTTTTCTAGCACTAAGCGAGCATTGTGAGCTTGTATGGGCCGATTGTTATTTCCCATCACACTATGTAGTGCTGCACTTTGTTGCTGTGACAAACTGTTCGGCTGCTTGACCACAAACCATCTCACGCCTTCACTGCAAGGTGGCGTTGTGAGTGACCCATTAAAACGGTAATACTCATCTAGCTTAGGTAACAGTGACTGTACTGCTAACTCTTTTGCTAACGGCACACTCGCCCCAACTTTAGGCAACTCCGCAGTAAGCTGGGCTAATGGTTCGTTCTGTGCGCCCGTTTCAAACATCACCGCCAAAACTGCCAGATTGCCAGCCGCATCAGCATGCACAAAATGCGCTTCTAAAGGATATTGATGTCCTTTAATTAAGTTTTCAGAAGGGGTATGGAAGTGAAATTGTTTGAGTTCAAATTCTGTACCATCCACTACCAGTGTATTTTTCCCTGAAACTGAGGCTTGCAGCGTGTGTCCATTGTTGGTCAATGTACCCACAACGCCTGAATAGTGGATATCTAAAGATTTTAAATCAGCTTCAACGAGGCCATTGATATCAATTGGGCTTTGATTTTTGCCCATTTCACAAATTTTAGAAACATGTCCCCAATGTTCAGGACCACGTTCACCTTCATATCCCCATTCATTTGCTTGCGCCACATAGGTAAAGCAAACGCTAATTGCTAGGGTCAGCAGTTGTTTTTTCATTATCGTTCCTTGAGACAGCTTGTTATCTAAAATGTAACATTCAGGTTAATATCACGCGCACATGGTAATACATTCTTCATACCGCATCCGTGGTGAAAAATAACATTACATTGACGTGACTAGTCATTCATTTCAGTTCGCGCTCACCCTTTCCATGGCTAGCGCCGAACAATGTTTTGGCAAAACTGTTCGATATGTTTTCGGGTGGTATTGGGGTTCATTAAAACCGCTTTTTCTCCCGGAATATATAAACAATGTCCAGTGTCATCATAATGAGTGCGCGCAATCGAATCGACCCAATTGGTGTTGAGATGCTGGCCTTTATGAGATAAGAACTGATGACGATGGTAGAGCGTATTCTCTACTATCGAATCAACCATAGAACCCTGACGTGCGACGTTCATTTCTTGATCAAACATCGATTCAGCACACGTCACTTTCTGTGGGTCATAGAGACGAAAAGTAACACTTGGCCCTTGGTTTTCTACTGCTGCCACCTTGCAGTGTGGTAGAGCGGCTAATTGGCAGCGTAAATAATTAGCATTTTGCAATGTATGACCAATCACGGTTTGGTAGCCTTCGATACCTAAATGTTGCAGTGCTGAATAGGCAGAAAAAACACCCACGGCACTGCGTGAACATTCAATGGTCGATTGCAAATGGCTCTCTTCTCTTTGAGCATGTTCAAAGTAGGAGTAATAACCGGGATCTGTTTTTAATACCGCGAGATCGTGTTTGTTTTTGAGCATCACCAAGCTGGAAGTATAAGGGACATAACCCCATTTTTGAAAATCGACCGTAAATGAATCCGCTAATTGTAAACTTTTAATCCTCGGCAATAAGGATTCAATACCCGTCAGTGTTGCCCGATTAAGCGATAAAGGGTTGCGTTCAAAATCATACTCTTGAAAAAACAACATACTCCACCCAACAGCAGCATCAACATGAATATGTGGTTTTATCGAAATCGCATATTCTTGGCATCTTCTTTCTCTTATCGCATAAACCTGTTCAATATCATCAGTTGCGAAGGTATCGGTACTGCCAAATGTCAGCATTATGCTAGGAACAGCAATGCCATTTTTAAAACAGAAAATCAATTGTTGGTCTAATTCAGCCAAATCCATTTCATTGTTATCTTTAACTTTGATCCGAATCGCTTTACCTTGAACATCAACCCCCAACAACGACAAATTTGTCATGTTTGAATAGTGGCCTGCTTCTGAATTGAATATCCTGTAATCTTCTCCCGCCAAACCATTCAGAGCTGACTTTGGCAACGCTTTTCGAATACCTAATAGATAGCCGTACAAATTACAAAATGTACCTCCTTGTGTGAATACTCCAGTCGCTTGATCACTATCATAACCAGCTAAATGCGCGATCTGCCGCACGACTAATTTTTCCAGTTCAATGGCATCTCCCGCATATTCGCTATAAACCAAGTTAGGGTTGGCAATAGTCGCAAGTAGCGCACCGTGAATAGCCGGATCACAAGGTGTCGAGATCACATTTTCCACTGAGCGAGGGTCATCCCAGTTTTTTGAACGTTTGGCGGCATAAAGCGCTAAGTCGTTAAAAGGGTGAATGGCGTGGCTCGATTGTCGAGGAATGGTGTTTGAATGCCGTAATTGTTGCTGCAATGCAGTATTTACCACGGTTGGCGCATCAATTTTTCGCTCTTCAAGCCAACGGGCGATCTCGTGAATACGATACAAAGGCCAACGATTGGGATCGCGAGCAAAAAAATGCGCTTTCACTGTCTGGAAAATTTGCTCAAACGCAGGGTTCAGTTGGTTGGCGTGCTCATCTAGCCACACGCTATAATACGCTGTTTTCATGATGCTCTCTCCGTGCTTAATCCCAAATAAAACGCCGCGTTAGCGGCGTTTTATTACTTTAATTTAAAGTTGGAGACCAAGCGGTCAAGCTCATGGTTTGAGTAAGAGAGTGACTCTGTAGCACTGACGGTTTGTCTGCCACTCACCACCAATGATTCAACGATGTCTCTTATCGCTAGCATATTGCGACTGAGCTCTTCTGCCACTGTACTTTGCTGTTCGGTCGCAGCTGCGATCTGCGTACTCAAATCATCAATTTCGGAAACGGAAGTGCTCATGATGTTTAAACTGCCAGAAACTTCGGACGTTTTATCTGCTGTGGTTTGACATTGGTTTTTAGTTTTGTCCATTGCGGCTACAACGCTATCCGTCCCTTCAAGTAGCTTGGCCAGCATATCTGATATTTCAGTAGTGCTGTTTTGCGTTCTCGCCGCTAAAGCACGAACTTCATCTGCAACCACCGCAAACCCACGGCCTTGCTCACCCGCACGCGCCGCTTCGATCGCCGCATTCAACGCAAGCAAGTTCGTTTGCTCTGAAATAGCGCCAATCACGGTCAATACTTCGCTGATCTTGATCGCATCTTTGTTCATATTGGCAATGCGCTCAGACATCTGTTCAACATCACTCACCAATGAGCTGACCGTTTCAACCGCATTATTCACAATAATAATCGATTGTTTGGCCTCTTTGCTCGCCGAGTCAGTAATGTGATTCGATTGCGTAACGCTCTCTGCCACAGTACGTGCACTTTCACTCATTTCAGTAATGGCCGTCACTACTTGCTCTGTTTCAGATGAGTGCGAAAGCAGCATCCGCTCATTTTCTTTTGCCGTTTGACCTAACTGCTCAATATTAGAGGAGATGTTTTGACTGGCATCAGATATTTGCAACATCATTTTTTGTAGATTTTCTGAGAATAAATTGAAGCCTTGGCTTATCTGCGCTAAGTCATCATCACCATTCACCTCCAAGCGGCGTGTCAAATCACCAGAGCCTTTCGAAAGATCAAGTACCGCTTTTTTCAGGCGTAGCAAAGGCTTGTAGATATAATTAAGAATGACGAAGATTGCCGCGACGCTGATAATGAGCAAAATCACCCCAGTGTAAATAGCGCTACTTTGCGCTTCATACACATTAGCTAACGCCGTACCTTTGTCGACGAACACCATCATGGTCCAGTACATGTTATCGGTTAGGTTAACGCGCTTGAAATAACCATCAAACTCAATGCCTAAATAAGGAAATGACAAATGACCAGCATCTTGCTGGCTAAAAAGTTTCTCCATTTCGAGGAAATTAGGGCTGACTTGCGAGGGCGTTCGTCCAATATCACTAGGATCATCACTAGCAAAAAAGACAGCATGCTTGTCGGTTAGTGTCGCTGCACCGCCGGCAAAGCGCATATTACTGACTTGGACAATAACCTCATCCAGTTGGATATCTCCCAGCAAAACACCAATGAAACGGCTTTGTTGGTAGACAGGCATAACTACACTAATAACCTGTTTACCGGTGATTTTATCTTCATAAATTTCAGTTACCTGAGCAGTTCGAGAGGTTTTTGCTTGCTGATACCAATCCCTACTGGTGAAATTTTGTTGACCTGTAACAACTCCGTTGTCTTTGTCAAACGACATATAGGCACGGCCATCGTCATACGCCATAATGACATTTGAAATTTGCGCACTCTCAGCTAACAATCGAACTAAGTTGACATTCTCTTGATCAGAAAGAGCAGATCGGAAATGTTGTGAACCTTTAACTACGGCTTGATAACGTGTTTTCACCCAAGATTCGAGTTCAGAAACGTGATAGTTGAGCTTGTTTTGAGTTTCTGTGGTTAAAGAGGTAATCATCTTCTCTTTTAACGACAGCATGTTGATGGTGCCCAAAACGATTAAAGAAATCGCAACGAGCAGTGCTACGCTCACATATATTCTGCTTTTAAAACCTAAAGTCATAGATTCACCCTCACCGTATAACAGCTAGAAAGATTAAGGTGAAACTTGATCATATTATTAATATGAATGGTAGACCAATGAGACACCTAGCCAACCTAATAAAATTGGTACACGGCGAACACTTATGCAAGTTATGTCATTAATATTTATTATTGAGTGCGCAAAGTGAATTTTACATTGAAAGACAAGATGATGATTTTTAATGGAAATACGTTGAGATGATGGTTAAGAAAAACGCGCAGTGGTGATGCTGCGCGCTGACTTATTTTTTATGACGCCACATTTGGCTTAGAAGCCCAAACGTAAAGCAGCTCTAGAGCAATTGTCGCACCAGCCAAAGCAGTTAGCTCACTTTGATCGTACGGAGGAGAAACTTCAACAACATCCATTCCCACCAAATTAATACCGGCCAATGCACGAATGATTTTCAGCACTTTATCGGAATTCAATCCACCACATACTGGCGTACCCGTTCCAGGAGCAAAAGCGGGATCTAAGCAGTCAATATCAAACGTTAGGTATACGGGTTTATCACCAATAGTTTGACGAATATTAGCGACGATCTCTTCCACTGACATATCATTCGCTTGCATCGCATTGATGACATTAAAACCGTGGCCTTCCTGTTTGTATTCGGTACGAATACCCACTTGCACAGAATGCTTGGCTGAGATTAACCCTTCCTTCGGCGCATGATAGAACATAGTGCCGTGATCATAAGCGCTGCCATTGGCATAGGTGTCTGTATGAGCATCAAAGTGAATCAATGCCATTTCGCCATAATATTTGGCATAAGCGCGCAATATAGGCAGCGTGATAAAGTGGTCACCACCTAAAGCAAGCATGGTTTTGCCACTTTTTAGAATTTCGCTAGTCGCCGCTTCTAAGCGATAAGTGAAATCTTCAGCGTCACCACAATCAAAAACCAAATCGCCCGCGTCGATCACTTTGGTATCTTGGAACAAGTTAAAGTTCCAAGGAAACTTTTTACCTTCCCATGCAAGGTTCACTGAAGCGCGACGAATCGCATCTGGACCCATTCTCGCCCCCGGGCGACCTGATGTAGCCATATCCAAAGGTACGCCCAGTACCACGACATCGGCATCTGCACTTACTGGGTCTTTAACATAAGGACGACGTACAAACGTCATCGCATTGGAATACAGGGAATAATCAGTTTTAGTAAACAAATCATTCATTTAGAAATCCTCTAGATAGGTATAACCGCTCAAGCCTTGCTCAAGCTCTTGCAATACATTTTCTTGTTCTTCAATCGCCACACGCTGGCTAACTAATTCGCGGTAGTTTTTACGGATGGCATCCACATCAATATGAACATAGCGCATCATATCTTCAACCGTGTCTCCTTCGTTGATCGATACGATTTCAGTTTCGCCATTCTCTGCCATGTTCACCACCACGCTGTGTGTGTCGCCAAATAGGTTATGCATATCACCTAAGATCTCTTGATAGGCCCCTACAAGGAAGAATCCCATCAAATACGGTTCATCGGCATTCCATGCTGGCACTGGCAGCGTTGTTTCAATACCTTGCCCCTCGACGTACTGCTCGATTGCACCATCAGAATCACAGGTGATATCCAGCATCACGGCGCGGCGATCTTCCACTTTTTCAAGGCCAGACAATGGCAACACAGGGAAAACTTGGTCGATTCCCCACGCATCTGGCAATGATTGAAACAGTGAAAAGTTAACAAAAAACTTATCCGCCAAACGCTCATTCAGTTCATCCAAAATAGGACGATGGAAGCGGTTTTTGGTGCTCATTTGCAGTGTCAGTTCGTGATAAATGCGCAGCGATAGCTGTTCAGCCCAAGCACGGTGCTGAAGGTTAATAACGCCAGTCGAAAACTGGTTGTGCGCTTCCGACAGATCGCTTTGCGTATCGTTGTAAATTTCAATCAGTGCACGCGCATCAGAGCCTTCACTTAAGCTTTGCCAGTTACGCCACATGTTTTGTAGCAATACCGGAGCTTCTTCACCGACTTCTGGAATCTCTTCTGGGTAATACGCTTCTGTACCAATAACATTAGTGATAAGTACGGCGTGGTGCGCGGTAATCGAGCGGCCTGATTCTGAAATAATGACTGGCCTTGGCTGACTATATAACTGGCACACATCGCTCACCGTGCTTACGATATTGCGTGCATATTCAGCTAAACCATAGTTCATCGAGTTGGATGATTGACTGCGTGTACCGTCGTAGTCCACCGCCAAACCGCCCCCCACATCGAAGAAGTCAATCTCCGCACCAATATCACGCAGCTCGCAGTAAAAACGCGCCGCTTCGTTCACGCCATTACGCACATCACGAATATTCGCCATTTGCGAACCTAAGTGGAAATGCACCAGTTGCAACGCTTCTAGTTGCTGCTCTTTTTTAAGGCGTTCGATAACGGTCAACACTTGAGATGCAGAGAGCCCAAACTTCGATTTTTCACCACCACTCGCCTGCCATTTCCCCGCGCCTTGAGAAGCTAAACGGATACGGAGCCCTAAACGTGGTTTCACGCCTAGGCTTTTCGCTTCTTTCAGCACGAGATCCAGCTCAGACAATTTTTCCAAAACGATGAATACTTTATGGCCAAGCTTTTCACCAATCAGGGCCAGACGAATGTACTCTCTGTCTTTGTAGCCGTTACATACAATCACTGAACTTGCTTGTTGGGCTAAAGCCAATACCGCCAATAATTCTGGCTTACTGCCCGCTTCCAATCCAAGCTGTTTAGTCTCTAGCTGCGCTTGGCTGGCTAAAATCTCATCTACCACTTCTTTTTGTTGGTTCACTTTGATTGGGTAGACCAACAGGTAGTTGTTTGGATATTGGTATTCTTCAATCGCCTGATTAAAAGCGTCACAGATGTTATGTACGCGTTGATGCAGGATCTGCGGAAAACGTACAAGCACAGGCAAATTTAAATCACGCGCTTCAAGCTGCTTTACGATCGAACTCAAGGGGGTTTGGTGCGCCTTATCATGGCGCGGCGAAACATAAACTTCGCCTTGATTGTCAATACCGAAGAAGCCTTGGCTCCAATAATGAACATTGTAGTCAGCGCGAACGCGATCTAATTTGGATGGTTGTTCCACATCTAATCTCACAAAAACAGAGAGTAAAAAGTGAATCAGAAAGTCTGATATCACGACTTGACGCCTGTAACGTCAGGCGCATTAACGGTTAAAAGCGTATGTGTGTCTAATGATAATAATTTGTCGTTAAGATTACGTTTGATTATCACCAGTTCGCTATAAAAAGTGGATGAAATTTAATACAAAATCAAACGTTGCCACTGATCAGCTCGTCAAACTTCTTATTGCCGTGTAGCCCTTCTAAATCAGCTTCTTCTGCAATTAAATCTCGCAATGAAGCGCTAATTTCCGTGGCTCTTTGTAAATCCTCAATCGCTTGTTCTTCGGCTCCGATACGCGCATACGCACATGCTCGTTGGTACAAGGCTGGCGCATTAGCATCATCTAACTCTAGCACGCGATTACATAGGCTCAGTGCCCAGTAGTATTCTCGAATTTCCATCGCAGCATCTGCTTTGTATGTCAACGCTTCCAAATCTCCGGGACGGATTTTTAAAATTTCGTCATACACTTCAATACGCTGCTCTGGTGTTTGGACACTTTGCGCTCTCAACCATAAGTTATGGATTTCATTAATAATTTCAATTTCACGGTTGTTTTCGGTAATGATGCGTGTTTTGCGCTTAAGATCTCGCTCCAAGGCGAGGAATTTTTTCTCATATTCCTGCGCAATTTGATTTAGCCGTTTATCGGCCAGCTCACGCGTGTTGTGCTTCACTTCTTTAAGTGACTGCCAACCAATTAATGCAACTAATGAGGCAACACCAGCGATGACATAGAAAAAATAGGTCACCGTCACATTCGAGTAATTCAGTGACTTGTCTGCAACGGACAGTTCTCTGTCGGTAATTTGAATCGTGAGTCGCCGTTCAAGATCTTGTTGATCTTGTCTTAACGCTTTCAGCTCATCCAATATGTAGCGCTCAACTAAAGGACGATCCAATATTGGCGATTCAGAATAAGGCTCTTCCTGTGCCAGTGTTGGGAAAGACGTTAGCACTATCAGGAACAAGAATAGTGGCAATAATTGCCGCACAATCGGTTGCTCATTTATTTTTCTCACTCTCTACCTCTTTCATCAGACACGTTGTCGATTTATTCGTCGCCATTTTCAAATCTGCACACCGATGGACCCAAATTTCTCTGGCCTGTCATCCACATATAACCATTTTAACTCAAACTATTTTTTGTTTTTTTAAGTTTATTTTTGATATAAAAA
>NZ_CAWNHY010000111.1:0-72051 GCF_963874335.1 Vibrio sp. V10_P2A27P122
CCACTACTATTCATATACAGTGATTACTGTAAGTTCTATGTCAAATAATCTAGAATTAGTATTAACAGATTTATCGATAGATAAGATCATGAAAAAGAGTAATCTAATCACGAATACTGGTCACCGCTTTATCTCTAAAGCAAAGACCGCCTATAAAATTCATATCCATACGCCGGACGATACGGTGCTGCACCGTTCTGTCGGCTACATACGTATTGGTGAGAAAAAGGGGCTTAAAAAGGCGATAAAGCTGCGTAATGAATTAGGTTCAGAGATGTGGGGCAAACATTGGCGTCGTCTGCTCAAAGATCCCTACTTGATGACTCGCCTACCACACAGTTTAGAACCTAAAATCATATACAAACCCAGACCAACGCTCGATAACCCGGAAGCTAGGGATCCTTGTTATATCGCGGCTTGGAGACACTATGATGAAAAAGGTAACTGTATATTTCAAAGCGTCGTTTGTTCGATCAACAAGCATGGAAAGCTTGCCGCTTATACCAAAACGAAGAAGGCGCTATTAGAGGCTTATAAAGAAGACTTGGATATTCTTATCTACATGGGCCGATTGAATAGTATTGATTTGAAATAACATGGCGTGATACCGGAGCGGTTAGAGGCTAAAATCCATTGTTTTACAAGAAGAAAGCCCGCGTTTTTCACGGGCTTTCTCTATTTTCTCATACTTAAGCGTTATTATTTCACTTCATAATCAAAGCTTGGAATAACGATATCAACACGACGGTTTTGCTTTCGACCTTCGACTGTATCGTTCGATGCGATTGGGCTATTTTCCCCTTCACCTTTTACGGTAAGACGGTTCGCATCCACACCTTTAGCAATCACAACATCAGCAACAACTTGTGCGCGTTTTTCTGATAGTTTCTGGTTGTAAGCCGCAGCGCCAGTTGAGTCAGTATGACCAATAATTTCAGCATCGGCTTGTGGGTAAGCTTGCAAATATTTCACTAGTTTATCAAGCTGGTTAGTACTCTCTGCTGTTAGCTTAGTACTGTTATGGGCAAAGCTACTGCTGTCTAAACGTTGAAATGGCACATGCTTAACAACTGTTTCAGGTTCTTGGGGAATAACGACAGGCTCAACCACTGGCTGTGCAACTTCTTCAACAAACACCTCTTGCACGATGACTGGCGCAGGTTCTGCTTTACTTCCACCAAATTTATACGAAACACCTAAGGTAGCCGAGTTACCTGCCGCTCGGACAAGATCGTTATTAATATCGGTGAGGCTTTGATATTCCAAACGTAAAGTGACGTTATTATCGGTGTTGAACTCAATACCAGCGGCACCTAAATATGAGTAATCATCTTTATTGCCATAGTCAACATAAGCACCGCCGACTTTAGCATATAAGGCAATGGCATCAGTCAAAGGAAGGCTGACTTTCGGTGCGAGTGTAATGGCCGTTACTTTTTCATCATTCAGCCCCGCACCACTAAATTTGCCCAAGTAATCGTAACCTGCCTCTAATGAAAGCCAATTAAACGCTTGGTAACCAAGGTAAGCACCGACGGTAGAAGATTCATCTTCACACACATCTCCAGCACGACAAGCGTCATCAAGCCAAGATTTACCAACTTTAGCACCTACGTATACTTCAGCCATTGCGGCAGAAGATGCAAAAACAAGCGCCATTGAAACTGCTGCTGCTAACTTTTTCATACTTTTTCCTTTCCTATTTATCGTTATCATAATGCGGTTGCGGTACCCAAAAAACGGTTTACTTTTCGCCTACACACATACCTACATAACTCGGAACCACTATACTGTATGTAAAGAAAGCTTAAATAGCGCATTAGTTTATTCTCTGTCATCGTTTTGTGAAATATTGTCAGTGCTCTACACCAAAGGATTTAACAAAGCCGATATAAAGAAAAACCGCAGCATAAGCTGCGGTTCAAAGCGTTGTTCGTATGATTGACTTATTGAGCGTTCGCTTCACGCTCAGCAATAAAGGCCAATGCCATATTGATACGAGCAATGACACGCTCTTTGCCGATCAGTTGCATAACAGCATCAACCGATGGCGATTGACCACCGCCAGTGACAGCAACGCGCAGCGGCATGCCTATTTTACCCATACCGATTTCAAGCTCTTCACACACTTGAGCGATGACAGCGTGCAGGTTTTCCGTTGTCCAGTCACTCAATGCTTCTAATTTGCTTAAAGCAAGTGCTAGCGGCTCTTTCGCCACACCGCGTAAGTGTTTTTTCGCCGCATCAGCATCAAACTCAGCAAAATCTTCAAAGAAGTAACGAGATTGAGCAGCAAGTTCAACCAAGGTATTGCAGCGTTCACCAACCAGTTTAACGATCTCAGCTAATGCTGGACCGTTGTCTTTATTGATGCCTTGTTGCTCAAAGTGCCATTCAAGGTGTTTTGCGACATATTCAGGCTCTGATGTTTTGATGTAGTGATTGTTCAACCACAGCAACTTATCAGTATTAAATGCAGATGCCGATTTGCTAATAGCATTTAAACTGAAGAACTGAATCATCTCTTCACGCGAGAAAATTTCTTGGTCGCCATGAGACCAACCTAGACGAACTAAATAGTTATTCAGTGCTTCAGGCAGATAACCTTCATCGCGATACTGCATCACAGAAACAGCGCCATGACGTTTAGATAGCTTCGCGCCGTCGTCACCTAAGATCATTGCGCAGTGCGCAAACACAGGTACAGGAGCACCTAACGCTTCGTAAATGTTGATTTGACGAGGTGTGTTGTTGATGTGATCTTCGCCACGAACGACATGAGTAATCCCCATATCCCAGTCATCCACCACCACACAGAAGTTATAGGTGGGTGAGCCATCGGTACGGCGAATGATCAGATCATCCATCTGGCTGTTGGAGATTTCGATACGGCCGCGGATCTGGTCGTCAAAAATTACGCTGCCTTCTTTAGGATTACGGAAACGGATAACACACGGATCCCCTTCTTTTGCGGCGTCGTTAACCGCTTTGATTTTTGGGTGATCAGCATCGTAGCGCGGCATCTCTTTGTTCGCTTCTTGCTCGGCACGAACTTCATCTAACAGCTCTTTAGAGGCGTAACATTTGTAGGCTTTATCTTCAGCAAGCAGCTTATCGACAACTTCGTTATAACGATCAAAATGTTTAGTTTGGAAATATGGGCCTTCATCCCAATTCAAACCTAGCCAAGTCATACCTTCAAGAATCGCGTCTACGGCTTCTTGCGTCGAGCGCTCTAGGTCGGTGTCTTCAATACGCAAAACAAACTCACCACCTTGGCTTTTTGCATAAAGCCAAGAGTAAAGTGCAGTACGCGCACCACCAACGTGAAGATAGCCTGTCGGGCTAGGAGCAAAACGAGTTTTAACCGTCATTTGATTTCCTTAGGGATAAAAAGACAGCGGAGAACATGTCCACTGCAAGTACCAGGATAAAAAGTGGCGACATTTTACCACTGACGGCTAAATCTACAATCCTCGATTGCCTTTCGTTTTTCTGCGCTCAAGAATAACGCTTAAAATTCGCTTAACTTTCCTTTAGTGGAACTTGACCTTGCCCTAAAGGTAAGGTTTATGCTTCTAGCTATTGAGTTGGTTTACGGGGAATTTATCAATGAAACGCTTTCAATTGCCTTTATCAGGGCTGAAATGCATGGGTTGCGCGAAGAAACTTGAGCAGCATCTCAAGCAAGAATTTGAGGTACAAATCCACCAGCTGTCACCCACATTCATCGAACTGAGCACTTCGGCCTCTTTAAATGAACTCATCGCCGCTATCGAATCCTTAGGCTATCAAGCCTTGCTCAGTACGAACAACGCTCCTCTATCCTCATCGCAACCCACAACCTTGGTTAGCAATACACAGCCACTCGCACAAGAGACAGAAGTCTCAACAACGGGTTTGGTTAGTACCCACTTACTGATCCAAGGAATGACTTGCGCAAGCTGTGTTTCTTCGGTGGAAAAAGCACTTCTAAGCGTTAACGGTGTACAAAAAGCGCAAATCAATTTAGCTGAACAAAGCGCCTTAGTGCTCTCGCAAGCGGATATCGTTGACCTTGAACGGCAATTGCTCAATGCCATTACCCATGCAGGCTACCGTGCAGAGCGAGTCGATGACCCAGTCCAACAACAACAAAAACAAAAACAGCAATCACGTGATTTACAAAAGCAGCATAAAACCAATGCATTACTAGGTTTAATGATGGGTATTCCGTTAATGCTTTGGGGCCTTCTTGGTGGCAGCATGATTATTGTGACCACTCAACAGCAAATATACTGGGGCGGTATCGGCATTGTGTGTTTGGCTCTATTAGCCACCGCTGGCCGCCACTTTTTTAGCCATGCTTGGCTTGCGTTAACCCATAAGCGCGCCACTATGGATAGCTTAGTCGCCCTAGGAACCGGAGCGGCTTGGGCCTATTCAATGTTGGTAGTGATTTACCCAACTTGGTTTCCCGTAGCCTCGCGTCATGTTTATTTTGAAGCCAGCGCGATGATTATCGGTTTGATTTCACTGGGCCACTACATTGAGGCGAAAGCCAAAGCGAAGACAACCCAATCCTTGCAAGCCCTAATTAACTTGCAGCCACAACAAGCAACACGCATCACGGCGCAAGGCGATCAACAGATTGCAGTTGAATTAGTACAACTTGGCATGCAACTACGCATAAAACCGGGAGAAAAAGTGCCGATAGACGGCAAAGTCCTCAGCGGTGAATCTTATGTTGATGAATCCATGCTCACTGGCGAGCCGATCCCCGTCCTAAAAGTGGCAGGCGATGCCATTGCGGCAGGTACCATCAATCATGATGGCAGCTTAGTCATCGAAGCCACCGGCGTAGGGGCGCAAACCATGCTCTCGCGCATCATCCAAATGGTGCGTCAGGCGCAAAGCAGTAAACCAGCCATCGCCAAACTGGCAGATCAGATATCCGCTATTTTTGTACCGACAGTGGTTATGATTGCCCTGTTTTCCGCTCTGATTTGGTACTTTGTAGGCCCTGAACCTAAGGCCAGTTATATGCTAGTGGTTGCGACAACAGTATTGATCATTGCCTGCCCTTGTGCCTTGGGTCTAGCTACTCCACTCTCGGTTACAGTAGGAGTTGGCAAAGCCGCTGAAATGGGTATTTTGATCAGAGATGCCAATGTATTGCAATCGGCAAGCAAAATCACCACTGTAGTATTTGATAAGACAGGTACGCTCACTCAAGGCAAGCCAACCGTTCAGAACTTAGTCACGTGGGGAATTGAAGATAGCAAATTGTTAACCCTTGTTTACGCTTTGGAACTGCGCTCTGAACATCCTCTTGGTAAGGCTATCTGCCATTATGCGCAACCGCTGGTATCAACCAGCGCCGAAGTCGAGCAATTTACCAACCTAAGAGGCAAAGGGCTAATGGCAAATATTGGCGGTGATTCCGTCGTCGTTGCCTCTTTATCGCACCTTGAATCACTGGGCGTTCCTCTTACTCAAGCACAAACGGCCATTGAACACTACGCAGAACAAGCTTGGACGCCAGTCGCGGTTGCCATTAACGGTGAACTCAAAGGTCTCATCGCTATTGCTGATCCAATCAAACCTAATGCTGCACAAGCTATCAGCACACTGAACAAAATGAACATTCGTACCGTGATGCTAACTGGAGATAACCAAAGCGTGGCCACTGCAATAGCAAAACAACTGGGCATACAGCAAGTGATGGCTCAAGTACTTCCGGATCAAAAAGCACAAAAAATCGTGCAGTTACAAGAGAAAGGCCAAATCGTCGCCATGGTCGGTGATGGTATTAATGATGCGCCAGCCCTTGCGCAAGCCGATATTGGTATCGCAATGGGCAGTGGCAGTGATGTCGCAATAGAGAGTGCGCAAATGACATTGCTCAACTCCTCACCGCTTGCCGTAGTCAATGCTATCGCTCTTTCTAAAGCAACGGTAAAAAACATGAAGCAGAACCTATTGGGCGCGTTTATTTATAACACCTTCGGCATTCCCATTGCCGCTGGCGTGCTTTATCCCGCTTTTGGCTTTTTACTCAGCCCTGTAGTTGCAGGAGCGGCAATGGCTTTGTCCTCAATCACAGTCGTGAGCAACGCTAACCGCTTACGTCTATTTAAATCCCCTTTTCACTCTTAGAGGTTAGATAAAAATGAAAATGATCACAGCCGCTATGCTTAGCACCTTGTCTCTTATGAGCTACTCCGCATTCGCCACGGTGACCGAGATGACCAATTACAAATCCCCTTATTGTGGCTGCTGTACTGAGTGGTCCACTCACATGCAACAAGCAGGATTTAAGGTTAACGAGCAATTGCAAGAAGATATGACGGCGATAAAACAACAATTGGGCATTACACCCAAGCTCGCCTCTTGCCATACAGCCGTTATCGACGGCTATGTTTTCGAAGGTCACATTCCAGCCACAGACATTCAAGCCTTTCTCGCTAATCCACCGAAAAATGCCAAAGGGTTAGCCGTGCCCGGCATGCCAATCGGTTCTCCAGGTATGGAATCTGGTGATAAGAAAGAAGCCTATTCGGTTTTTGCTTTTAACGAGCAAGGTCAGGTGTTTGAGTTTGCTCACCACGAAGGTAATTGATTTTATGTAATAAAGCCTCCGACAGATGCGGAGGCTTTCATTGGGGTGCCTTGATATGGCTACAGTTATTTAACGCTAGTTACTCGGCTGACTCGCTCGCCTGAAGCAGAGATAGAACGGATCCAGACCTCACCGGACACCTTCGGTTGTTCAATGCTCGAGTAAGTAAGCCATTGTTGACCATCTAATGAGTATTGCAGCTCAACGCCTGGGAATGACGAATTCATCGACAATTTACCCGCTTCAATCTTAGCTCCAGGAATTGGCAGGCGATAATCAATGCCAGCTTTTTCCAGTTTCGCCAGCTCACGTTGCCCAACAATGTTAGCAAAACGAGTCCAATCTTGATTCAATGCAGATTTATTGACTAGGTTCGTTTGCTGAGAGTATTCAACCCCTACTTTATAGTCGTTCTCCCACTCCGCTTTATGCCAAGCACGTTCAGCGGCAGCCAACACTCGAGGGAAAACCATATACTCATACTGCTCATCATTACGAACCGTTTCTGACCACAATTGAGCTGACAAGCCGTAGAATGGTTTCGACGTCACCTCTCCTTTACCGACAAAACCATTACCATCACGATCTAATGAAGTTTCAGCGTTTTGCGGCATATTTTCCGGTGCAAAACCAAACATTTTACGCGTATCAGTCGCACGGGTGGCCCAGTAATAACCGCGCTCTTTAGGATCCGCCTCATAAGGCATATCCATGTAGACATAATCAGGGTTAGAAACAATTACGTCGTAACCTTGTTTTGCCCATTCATAAACAGAGCTTGTACCGCCCCAATAGAGGACATCCCAAAAGTTCACACGTGTATTGCGCGTGGCAAAAGCGGATTCTCCCTCGCTGTATTTCAAGCCATCTTGCCATGCTTGGAAATTCTCAATCCCTTTATCGGCGACAATTTCCGATACTTGCTCAGCAAAATAACTCGGTAAATGAGCAAAGTCACTTACTACTCCTTGGCTGACCAATGCTTGGCACTGTGGCGATTTCGCAAATGGTTTATCTTGTTGTGAAAGATCTAAGTTACCTTTCCAACTGACTTTTTCCGTCGCATTAATATCTTGGAAACCCGCGCCCAATTTGATGTTTTTCGCCTCATCGCCACCAAAATGCCAAGTCGATAAAGGCATGCCCGCCTCACTGTGCATCAAGGCCACTTCAGTGATCACCTTATCCACAAAACGTTTAGACGAGTCTAAACAAGGGTTAATAAAACTCTGCTTATCATAAAACTGAACCGTCGTAACATTGGAGCTGTCTTGAGGATCCATCAAGCGATACTGGCTAGCCTGTTCGGTTTTCCCCTCTTGGCTCAAACGATCAAAACGAGCCTCCATTGAAACAACCGCAGAGCGAGCATGGGCTGGCATATCAATTTCAGGGATCACTTCAATATTGCGCGCTTTAGCGTGCTTGAGGATTTCAATGTAATCGGCTCGACTAAAATAACCCGAGCCAAAGTTATCAGAATTTGGACCGGAGCCAAGCTGTGGCAGCAAGCAGTTTTTCTCATCTAAATCAAAGCAGCGCTGCCCACCAATGTCGGTCAATTCAGGTAAGCCCGGAATTTCTAAACGCCAACCTTCATCATCGGTCAAATGAAGATGTAATTTATTCATCTTATAAGCCGCCATTTGATCTAACGTGGCCAAAATCGCTTGCTTAGAATGGAAATTACGTGCGACATCCACCATCACACCACGGTAATCAAAACGTGGAGCATCTTCGATGTGGATCACTGGCAGCGCTGTGACATTCTGGCTATCCACTAAACCCAAAATAGATTGAACGGCGTAGAAAGCTCCCGCCTCATCAAATGCACGAATAGAGATAGCATTCGGTGCAATCTCCAACTCATAAGCACCCGATGTCGCCATCTGGTCAGAAAATTCGCTCGGTGTAATCGCAACACCAACCGCCAACTCTCCATCAAGCTTCAGCCCAATCGTTTTAGCACGCGCCTGCAATGCTGAAAACTGATCCGTCGCAAAGTCCTTCACATCAAGCTTAAGGCCGCGAGTAATATCAACAACACCTTGACCAAGCGTTGTTTTTAGAGGCGTTGGTAACAGAGCCGTTGATACATCTTGCAGTGATACATCGCTATTTCTCTCAAATCGGCTGATGGCCGTGGCAAACACATTATTATCGCTGGCGGTGCGTTTTATATTGTCACCCTCAAGCCCACGCACAAATGACGACGTATCCTCTGTGTTGAGAGATACAATAAGTTTAGGCTCTGTATTGGGCGCCGCAACGAATGCACGCGGCATAAAGTCCGTTTCAAACAACTGCCAATATTCAGCGACCAGAGGCAAAACAACCTCTTCGCCCGCAGCAAAACCATCAAATTTATCAGTAGGTTCAAGCTTATGTAAATCACCCGTTAAACGGGTAATTTTGAATTGATCATTTTCAACATCCAGAATCAGTCGAATACTGTGGAAATAGATAGCCCACTGCTTTGAATTCACGGCTTCACCTTGGTTAACCAAGGTCATGTTCACTTTATTACACGATGCCCATTCTGCTTCGAGAGCCTGACATGCCAATCCTTCATCTGCCCCGTGATTCGTTAATACGGTGTAATGAATATCCAAATTTTCCGCCAGCGCATCGACTACTTTCTGCTCTGGTGATTGCAACAAAGAGCAACCTGATAATGTGGCGATAACCGAAACAGCAATCAAACTAGGTTTCAACATTTGACTCACCCTACCTTTAAAATAAAAACCCAATATCCTGTTAAAGGACTCAAAACAGCAACAAGCATAAAGGCTTGTGACCTAAGGCATTCACCATACAAGGAGTTATTTCTAAGCGTAAAATAATTAGCTACACGAAGTGATCCAGTTCAAATCCTCTAAAATACAATCAAAACAAAACCATTTAAAATCAATAGATTAAACTTGACGTCAAAACCGTAATTTATTATTTGACGAGTTTAACTTGAGAAAGATCACATAAAAATGCATAACAAAAATGAATTTATGAATAGAGATCACTACTCACTACAAGGCGAGAAGTTCATTAAAGGGATTTGACAGGTTAAATCGTGATATAGGTCATAAATTGTAATGACTCATCAAACGTCAAAATGCGCTAAAGTGACGTTTTTTACACATTCTAATTCTATTCATTATCGTGGAATATTGACTGCTATTTTCAATAGTTGAATTTGCTCGGTGAAGGGTGGACAGTGGAAGAGCCTTTATCTTTGGTTATGAAAGTGATCACATCCAGATGCAACAAAGCCCCGCATTACTGCGAGGCCTTTAATGTGGTCGGTGAAGAGCCAGATAGTGAAAGAGGCGAACCCTTTTCTCTTTGGTAACGAAAAAACTCACCGCTTCCAGATGTAACAAAGCCCCGCATTACTGCGAGGCTTTTAAAGATGGTCGGTGAAGAGGGATTCGAACCCCCGACCCTCTGGTCCCAAACCAGATGCGCTACCAAGCTGCGCTATTCACCGAAATTTTTGCTCTGCACTTAGCGAGCAGTTCCGAGCTTTTTGCCTAGAACGGATGCGTATATTACTCATCTAAAATTAAGACGCAAGCCTTTAATCTTATTTCCATCAAATAACAAACTCATTGGCTAAATCACCATCAAATACACATAAAAACGTGACTAATCACACACCAATAGAAACATCAAGTTAACCTATGCAACATAATTGATCCAGATCAGTGTCAGCAAACAGAGCAAACTTTAACTTGGCTGTGTCTTCGAAACTTTGGAGGAAACATGGACTTTTGGCTTGATCTCCTATTTGGTAATGCTGTGGGACTGTCTTCAATGATAGTAATCTTTGGTGCTTTTGGTCTTATGCTGTTTTATGGCGGTTTCTTCATTTATAAAGTGATGAATGACAAATCTCCTCACTAGATCGCTTAGCACCTATTGAAAAATAGTGTGACGCTATGCACCGGGGTGGATTATCTGTCTGCTCCGGTTTTTTATCGCGTTAATAACTCTATCTTCTTGATGAATGGCATCATTCGCTACTCAAGAACGGTTCGATAAGAACACCTGTCTCAAAATAGTTTCCATTTTCTCATACAAATAAAAACATTCCCTCAACGCATAAATAAAGACGTCAATGCCGTCTATATCTTGTTGAGGAAAAGTGATGGGGAAAGGCTGGAAACCATGAGTGTCATTAAAAACGCCTTGGTTAATTAATATTAACTGCTAAAATATCGCAACGTTACTAGGCAACACTCAGAGTGTTGCTTTATTTTTATTCACCGCCGTTGGGAAACGTAAGAGCAACCTATGTCACAACAAGCTACCATCCGTTTAAACAAATACATCAGTGAAACTGGTTTCTGTTCTCGTCGAGAGGCCGATAAGTTAATTGAACAAGGCCGAGTAACCATCAATGGACTATTGCCGGAAATGGGCACTAAAGTCACGCCAAACGATGAGGTGTGTATTGATGGTAATCCATTAAAATCAAAAGAAAAATCGATATACATTGCCCTTAACAAACCGACTGGAATCACCTGCACAACAGAGCGCGATATTCCAGGTAATATTGTTGATTTTATTGGCCACCACAAACGTATTTTCCCGATAGGTCGATTAGACAAACCATCTGATGGACTGATCTTTCTGACTAACGATGGTGACATAGTCAATAAGATATTACGTGCTGGTAATAACCATGAAAAAGAGTACGTCGTCCGAGTAGATAGACCCATCACCGATGAATTTCTACATAAGATGGCCTCTGGTGTGGAAATTCTTGATACGGTGACACTGCCTTGCAAAGTAACCCAAGAAACGAAGTTCTCCTTTAGAATTGTGTTAACACAAGGGTTAAACCGTCAAATTCGTCGTATGTGTGAGGCCTTAGGTTACGAAGTGTTTAAACTACGCCGAGTTCGTATTATGAACATCAGCCTAGACGGCATCCCTAATGGTGAATGGCGTTATTTAAGCGACGAGGAAGTCGCTGAAATATTAGCAATGTGTGAGAGTTCTTGCGGTACGGAAGGCGCGTCCAAGCTTGATGTGACGGGTAAGCGTATTCGCAAAGCTACCGATGCAAAACTGTATGATAGTCGTGAGCAAAATCAAACCTCGACGGCACGCAGAAATCAAAAGCCAAAAACGTTCCAAGGACGCAATGCCGATGAGTTTCGCCATGCTCCAAATACAAAAAGAGCACCGCGCCGACCCACAAATTCATCACAAGGTGCGCCAGCTAATAGCCACAGAAAAAGCAGTACGTTAAGTCTTAAAAAATAATCATCGAACAATGCGTTAATTCTGTTGAGCAATAAAATGACCGTAATGACGCATCACTGAAGCAACTATAAAAAAGGAGAAACTTTCGTTTCTCCTTTAAGACAGTATAAAATTAACGCTTATTTCGTACCAAAAATCTTATCACCAGCATCGCCAAGACCAGGAACGATATAACCTTTATCATTCAATTTCTCATCAATTGCCGCCGTATAGAGCTCAACATCAGGGTGCGCTTTTTCTAACGCCGCGATGCCTTCAGGCGCTGCAACTAAAACGAGAATTTTAAATTGGTTACAGCCGCGCTCCTTGAGCAAATCGATCGTCGCAATCATGGAACCGCCAGTTGCCAGCATTGGGTCAACCACAAGCGCAATTCGCTCCTCAATATTAGAAGCGAGTTTGTTGAAATAAGGGACAGGCTCAAGCGTTTCTTCATCACGATAGATGCCAACAACACTAATCCGCGCACTTGGAATGTGCTCCAAAACGCCGTCCATCATGCCAAGACCAGCACGCAAAATAGGTACTACCGTTACTTTTTTACCTTTGACTTGATCAATTTCAACTGGGCCATTCCAGCCTTCAATCGTCACTTTTTCTGTTTCAAAGTCTGAGGTTGCTTCATAAGTTAGTAGGCTACCCACTTCTGTAGCTAACTCACGAAAACGCTTAGTGCTGATATCCCCTTCCCTCATTAACCCAAGTTTATGCTTAACTAGAGGGTGTTTAACTTCAACAACTTTCATTTTCATCTCCGACGACATTTAAACAAACCTTCGAATTGTACACACTTTTTATGCTAATTTCAGTGCCAATTATAAACAAAAAAACTGACGCAAACGTTTTCCTTTTTGTTTTAAGCCCTGTTAGAATAGCGCCGTTTTCATATCCAACTTATGACCGAGGACTTCCCCGTGAGCGGTAATAACACTTCTCTTAGTTACAAAGATGCTGGCGTAGATATTGATGCAGGCAATGCACTTGTTGAACGAATTAAAGGCGCCGTCAAACGCACTCGTCGCCCTGAAGTTATGGGTGGCATTGGTGGTTTTGGCGCGCTTTGCGAGCTACCAACCAAATATAAACATCCTGTTTTAGTCTCTGGCACCGATGGAGTTGGCACAAAACTTCGCCTCGCATTGGATATGAATAAGCACGACACCATTGGCATTGACTTGGTTGCAATGTGTGTTAACGATTTGATTGTTCAAGGTGCTGAACCGCTTTTCTTTCTGGACTACTACGCCACGGGCAAATTGGATGTAGATACAGCTGCTGATGTGGTGTCGGGTATTGCCGATGGTTGTGTGCAAGCAGGTTGCGCTTTAATCGGTGGTGAAACCGCTGAAATGCCGGGTATGTACGAAGGTGAAGATTACGATGTCGCTGGCTTTTGTGTCGGTGTGGTTGAAAAAGAAGAGATCATCGATGGCTCAAAAGTAGCAGCAGGTGATGCTCTGATTGCGGTTGGCTCTAGCGGCCCTCACTCAAACGGCTATTCATTAGTTCGCAAGATCCTTGAAGTATCAGGTGCCGACAAAAATGAAGACTTAGCTGGCAAAACGATTGGTGAGCACTTACTGACACCAACCAAAATTTACATCAAATCAGCGCTTAAAATGATCGCCGAGCACGATATTCACGCCATTTCACACATTACCGGCGGTGGTTTCTGGGAAAACATTCCTCGCGTTCTTCCGCAAGGGACGAAAGCGGTGATTGACGGCAATAGCTGGGAATGGCCAATTATTTTCCAATGGCTGCAAGAAAAAGGGAATGTAACCACTCACGAAATGTACCGCACATTTAACTGTGGTGTCGGACTGATTGTTGCGCTTCCAATGGATCAAGCACAAGCGGCGGTTCAATTACTGCAAGCGGAAGGCGAAAATGCGTGGGTTATCGGTCATATTGCTGAAGCTCAACTCGATGAAGAGCAAGTAGAGATCAAATAACTGATGAAAAGTATTGTTGTTTTAGTTTCAGGAAATGGCACCAACTTACAGGCTATCCTTGATGCGTGTGAAACGAAAATTAAAGATGGCAAAGTAACGGCTGTTTTTTCAAACAAAGCAACTGCTTATGGCTTAGAACGAGCTAAAAAAGCAGGTGCGGCGGCGGTGCATATTGACCCAAATGCCTTTGACACGCGAGATGCGTTTGATGCGGTATTGATGGAGAAAATTGACCAATACGCGCCTGACTTAATCATTCTTGCTGGCTACATGCGTATTCTGAGTGGTGAGTTTGTGCGTCACTATTTAGGACGGATGCTCAATATTCATCCTTCTTTACTTCCTAAATATCCTGGGTTGAATACCTACCAACGCGCGATTCACGCAGGTGATGAAGAGCACGGCACCAGTGTGCATTTTGTGACTGAACAACTTGATGGTGGCCCAGTAATTCTACAAGCAAAAGTGCCTATTTTTGATGAAGATACCGTTGAGATTTTGACTCAACGTGTCCAAGCTCAAGAGTATCGAATTTACCCACTAGTGGCACAATGGTTCGTTGAAGGACGCTTGGAAATGCGTGAAGGTAAAGCCTATTTAGATGGCCAATTACTTGGCATGCATGGTTATGCTTTCGATGAATAAATCGTATCTCTAAATAGTGCGAAAAAGGTTGCCTCAACAGCAACCTTTTTTATTGTCATCTCAAATACAATTCAAACAGCAGTAAATAGAACAAGCTTAAGAATAAAAACCTTAAATAGGTGCTTGGCAGCCTGGCTTTGCCGCGGCAAACGGAATGTCAGCTAAGGACTGCGCATTGCCATCAACGTATTCGCCATAATGGAAAATCGCATATTCGCCTGGCTTCATTCGTTGCCAAGTTTCATTTCCCGTCAGTGGCTGAGTCGCAATCACTGACACAACATCATCAGGCGTTGTTTCTTCTTGGAAGTTAATCTCGACATCTTCATCAAGTAAACTTGCTTTCCCAAAGGGGGCGCGTCGAGTAATCCAGTACAGATGATTCGTGCAATAGGTCACCACAAACTCACCGTCAGAAAGTAGCATATTAAACACACCTTGCTGCTTAAGTTGATCGCAACACTTCGCAACGAATTGAAACATGCTGAGCATATCTTGAGGCGGTTCAGGATAACGCGCTTCTAACTGCTTTAACAACCAACAGAAAGCTTGCTCGCTATCCGTTTCACCAACAGGGCGATAGCGCCCAGTTTCTAGCTGCTGATGATCAGCCAATTGTCCATTGTGAGCGAACGTCCAATATCTCCCCCACAATTCTCGAGTGAATGGGTGAGTATTTTCCAAATTCACCCCACCCCGATTTGCTTGACGAATATGGCTAACCACTGCCCGACTTTTTATAGGGTAACTCTGCACAAGCTCTGCAATTTTTGACTGAAAGCTAGGGTTAGGATCTTTAAAGGTACGAAACCCCTTCCCTTCATAGAAAGTGATTCCCCAACCATCACGATGCGGCCCCGTGTTGCCGCCACGCTGAATCAACCCAGTAAAACTAAAGCAAATATCAGTCGGCACATTGGCACTCATACCGAGCAATTCACACATGGTTTAATGCACTCCCTTTTGCAACCACAAACACATTAAAAGAAAAGAACGGTGTTGAACTTCTTACGCCATCTCTTTTTCAATCAGTTGGATAACGATGTGGATGATCTTGATATGGATTTCTTGGATACGATCCGCGTAGCCGAAGTGCGGGACACGAATCTCGATATCCGCTAAACCTGCCATTTTCCCACCATCTTTACCGGTCAGTGCAATGGTCTTCATCCCTTTGGCTTGGGCCGCTTCAATCGCTTTCAAAATGTTCCCTGAATTACCAGAAGTCGATAGGCCAAACAGGACATCGCCTTTTGAACCCACCGCTTCCACATAGCGAGAGAATACAAAATCGTAACCAAAATCATTGCTAACGCAAGACAAATGGCTTGGATCTGAAATAGCAATACCAGGATAACCCGGACGATTCTCGCGATAGCGCCCCGTTAGCTCTTCAGCAAAGTGCATTGCATCACAGTGGGAACCGCCATTACCGCAAGAGAGCACTTTTCCGCCTTGCTTAAATGAGTCGGCAATCAGTTTTGCGGCGGCCTCAATTTGAGCGATGTTATGCTCATCATTAAGAAATTTGTTTAGCACGTCAGCCGCTTCGGTCAATTCACTTTTAATTAAATCCTGGTACATAGATATATTCTCTTTTTAATCTGTTTACCGATAGGCTCCATCAATCAAGAGCCAGTAACAGGCTTGAGTTTACCCAAACCATCCTTTCTGTCGATAGTTCGACTTCAAGAATTGTTGTTTTCTCCCGCTTCCCACTCCCAAAAGCCCTCTATGAGTTGTTTATTTTGAGGTTTTGCCCTACATGGATCACTTTTTGAACAATACAAGGTTTTACATTTCGTTAATAATTTGATTACACTTAGCACTGGTTAGACCACTTACACAAACGAGACGACTAACAACACTTTCCAATGCACTGAGAAAAATCAGCCGCAATGGCGTGAATACAGTCTCAAAGGAATGAAATTATGGACATCTTGCTCTCTATACTTGGTTTTCTCACCGTGTTCGGTGTGTGCCTCTACCACCGAATGTCACTTTTTAGCGCATTAGTTGCGCTAACGGTAACCATGGTGGTTCTTACCCTGCTGGATTACACCGGGGTGATTGGATGGTTGCTATATTTAGCGGCTATCGCTTTATTAGCCGTTCCCTCTATCCGTCAAAGCGTGATTAGCGAAAAAGCATTAACACTGTTCAAAAAAGTGCTGCCAGCAATGTCACAAACCGAAAAAGAGGCATTAGATGCAGGAACCGTTTGGTGGGAAGCTGAACTGTTTAAAGGCAAACCGAACTGGAACAAACTACACAAAATTGCAGCGCCGACATTAAGTGCACAAGAGCAAGCCTTTATTGATGGACCAGCCAACGAAGTGTGTGCCATGGTTAGCGATTATCAAGTTACGCATGAATTAGCCGACTTACCTCCTGAGGTTTGGCAATATTTAAAAGATCATAAATTCTTCGCCATGATCATTAAAAAACAATACGGCGGCTTGGAGTTTTCAGCTTATGCACAATCCATTGTGCTACAAAAGCTAACGGGTGTATCTGGAGTGCTTTCATCCACCGTTGGTGTACCGAACTCTTTAGGCCCGGGCGAACTTTTACAACATTATGGTACTGAAGATCAGAAAAACCATTACCTGCCACGTTTAGCGGAAGGTAAAGAGATTCCCTGCTTTGCATTAACCAGCCCAGAAGCGGGTTCCGATGCAGGTTCAATTCCTGATTTTGGCGTGGTATGTAAAGGGAAATGGGAAGGAAAAGAAGTGTTAGGGATGCGCCTAACGTGGAACAAGCGCTACATCACGCTCGCCCCGGTTGCAACCGTATTAGGCCTAGCATTCAAACTGCGCGATCCTGACGGCTTACTTGGGGATAAAACAGAGCTTGGCATCACTTGTGCGCTCATCCCAACCCACTTAAAAGGAGTTGAAATTGGCAATCGCCACATGCCATTGAACGTTCCATTCCAAAATGGTCCGACACGTGCTAACGACTTATTTGTGCCGCTTGATTTCATTATTGGCGGACCAAGCATGGCAGGACAAGGCTGGCGTATGCTTGTAGAGTGTTTATCGGTTGGACGTGGCATTACGTTACCTTCTAACTCGACGGGCGGAATTAAAACTGCGGCGCTAGCAACAGGAGCTTACGCTCGGATTCGTCGTCAATTTAAGCAACCAATTGGCCATATGGAAGGTGTCGAAGAGCCATTAGCACGTTTAGGTGGTAACGCTTATGTGATGGATGCGGCGAGCAATTTAACCGTAGCTGGTATTGATCTGGGCGAAAAACCCTCGGTCATTTCCGCTATAGTCAAATACCACTGTACCCACCGTGGTCAACGCAGCATTATTGATGCAATGGATATCGTGGGCGGGAAAGGCATTTGTATTGGTCCTGCTAACTTTTTAGCTCGCAGCTACCAAGGTGCACCGATTGCCGTAACCGTCGAAGGGGCCAATATTCTGACTCGCTCAATGATCATCTTTGGTCAAGGCGCTATCCGTTGTCATCCTTATGTTTTAGAAGAAATGAACGCCGCTTATTCACAAGATTCTGATGCCGTTGAGAAATTTGACGCCGCTCTTGCAGGTCACGTCAGCTTCACCATGAGTAATCTTGTGCGCAGTATTTGGTTTGGTGTCACCGATGGTTTGGGTTCATCTGCACCGACTAATGATGCAACCAAACGCTACTATCAACAACTAAACCGTTACAGCGCTAACTTAGCACTGCTTTCTGATATTTCGATGGCTGTATTGGGAGGCTCTCTCAAACGTAAAGAGCGCTTGTCAGCACGCCTTGGCGATATTTTGAGCCAACTCTACCTCAGTTCTGCCACACTTAAGCGTTTTGAAAATGATGGTCGTCCCGTGGAGGATCTTCCTTTGGTTCATTGGGGTCTGCAAGACAGTTTGAAGCAGACGGAAGTCGCCATTGATGAATTCTTAGCCAACTTCCCGAATAAAGCGATTGGTAAGGTACTTCGTATATTGTTGATGCCGATTGGTCGAGTACGCAAAGCACCTAGTGATAAATTAGATAGCCAAGTTGCGCAGATCCTGCAAACACCGAGTGAAACTCGTTCACGCATCGGTCGCAACCAATATCTCGCCCCAACGGCGCATAATGCGGCGGGTAAGATTGAACAAGCACTGGACATCATTTTACGTGCAGAGCCTTTGTTCGATAAAGTGTGCAGCGTCACCAATCAACGCCGTCCATTTTTGCGTTTAGATGAAGTGGCCACCATTGGCTTACAACAAAAAATTCTAACCGAACAAGAAGCACAGCTATTAACGGAAGCTGAGGCTCATCGTTTGTATACCATTAATGTCGATGATTTTGCGCCACAGGAACTGGCCGCAAAGCCTCAATATCCGGCAATAAATGATGTTGCGTAAGTCAATCTATTGAATGTCAAAGGGCGCTTTAAGCGCCCTTTTCTATGACTAGAATACAGAATCAAGAGGTTGCCAACTCGGCAACATCCCTTGTTATTTCTTCGGCATATTCAACTGTAATTCGGGTTGCAACGCCTTTTTCGCTTTAATCTTACGCATCACAAACCACGCCAAAAGCCCAATCAATATCGCACCAATATTACCAATCACGATGAACATAATACTGCGGCTCGTTGCTTCCTCTCTCATCTGAATAATCAACTGCTCTTGTTCAAGCTTACGCTGCTGGATTTCTTCTTCAATCTGTAAGCGGCGAGTCTCCTCAATGTTGACATCATCAACCACGCTGTAAGTATGCTCAGCAAGCGGGAAGTAAAGTGGACGCTGGCTGGCAAGCTCTGTCGCATACAACTTTCCAGACCAACGATAGTTACCGTTGTCTCCATTGTATGGAATTTCTAAACTTAACTTTAGCGCCTCTTTTTCTGACTGCCCCTCAGTAATAAAGATATCATCATAAATATTCGCATGTTCGACATGGGCAACGATGGAGCCTGGGGCTATCATTCCTTGCTCACCCGAAAAAACAATTTGATGTGGCGCACCATCAACACGAGATTGGATAAAGGTGGTTGAGACTGGAGCTGGGTAAACCAGCACCTCTTGCTCTTGGGCGCGTAAAAACACGCCGTTGCCAGAGGTGATCCTAACGCGATACTTACCCGGCATTGGAGTGATAGGCAGCGCTACAGTAAAAATGCCATCACCTGGCTGTTCATCTAAACCACGTCCATCATCGGCAAATTCACCAATCACTTCCGGTAATGGACGCGCTTCTTTAATCAGATCTTCTTCATTTTCAACGTATTTAGTAAAGGTTACTTTTAAGTTGACTCTATCGAGAAAGTCTCTCAACAATAAAGGCTTACCGTCGGAGGTTAATCGCGCGGTAAATTTTATCACTTCACCAAGGTATAAGCGCGTAGGAAACAGATCAGTATCAAGTTGCAGATGAGAAATAAGCTTGATGCTATTTTGTGAGGAAACCTTGCCTATGGCCTGCCAAGGGCCAGGCATTGGCTTATCAATTGAAATGATATCCATTGTGGGTTCTTGATACCAACGCACATTATCGCTATGTTGCCAAGCGTAATATTTCTTACCATCAGGCCGCACAAGCACCACGGGTTGGGATGACTTTTCGCGATACACAACAAAAGTAATTTGTGAAATGGTTGGATCCACACGGAAACGATTATCGAGCAGCGACATCGAGGAGGAATTCACCGCAAAAACGCCTGTACTCCACATCAGCGCAATCACTGCTGCCATTATCCTCAACATATTTTCTCCTACTGACGCCAAAGGCAGCTTCCGCTCTTTTCGACTAGATCCAATCTTTCTTGGTGTGCTTGTAATTCATCGGCACAAGCCTGCAAAACCTTTAGCTTTTTCCGACCTGCGACAGCTCGTTTTATTGACTCTCCTCCCACACTGCCATCACTGCGCGTTCCGGCACTGAACTGTAACGAGGTTTGCCCGCCAGTCATCAGCAGATAAACGTCCGCTAATATCTCCGCATCAAGCAATGCACCGTGCAAGGTACGATGTGAGTTATCGATACCATAACGATCACAAAGTATATCCAAATTGTTGCGTTTGCCGGGGAAAATACGCTTTGCCATAGCAAGCGTATCGGTCACTTTGCAATACTGCTCCGTCTTACCGATTTTAGCGTCGAGCTTGCGAAACTCGTAATCCATAAAACCGACGTCGAAGGGAGCGTTGTGCGCCACCAGCTCAGCTCCCTTGATGAAATCTAAAAACTCTTGATGCACATCGCGATATTGCGGTTTGTCCATCAAAAACTCATCGGTAATACCGTGGATCTCGATCGCTTCTAACTGAATCTCACGATCGGGTTTCAGGTAGACATGGAAGTGGCGGCCTGTCAGCTTGCGGTTGATAATTTCAACGGCACCGATTTCAACAATGCGGTGTCCTTCATAGTGAGGGCCGCCTTCACGGTTCATACCCGTGGTTTCCGTATCGAGAACGACGATACGTTGGGATTGGGAATTGCTGCTAGTATTCATAAGGATATGTATGTCAGACTATGCCAATAATGTGCGTAACCTAATAGTATCAAATCATGACAAAACAGGTGGAAATTTTCACTGATGGATCTTGCTTAGGTAATCCTGGCCCGGGTGGTTATGGGGTTGTCCTTCGTTACAAAGAAACCGAAAAAACGTTAGCCAAAGGCTACCGACTCACAACTAACAACCGAATGGAAATGTTAGCGGCAGTGGTTGCACTGCAAACACTGAAAGAGCCATGTAATGTTATTCTCACAACAGACAGCCAATACGTTCGTCAAGGTATTACTCAGTGGATCCACAACTGGAAAAAACGCGGTTGGAAAACATCGGATAAAAAACCAGTGAAGAATGCCGATTTATGGCAAGCACTCGATAAAGAAAGCGCCCGCCATACCATTGACTGGCGCTGGGTGAAAGGCCATGCGGGTCATCGTGAAAATGAAATGTGCGATGAATTAGCACGCAATGCAGCAGAAAATCCAACCGAAGACGATATTGGGTATCAAGCATCCGAATAAGGGTCACAGGTCTTATCTTGGTTCTGAGTTGATAAACGGTAGTTCAGGCTAACTGGCGAAAGACGCCGTTTAAAACGCCAATGAGGTTTAATCGGTTTCAAGGGATAAGTACGTTTGCGCGCTACGATGAAATACAGGCTACCAAATGGAGCGGCCCAGTCGCCAATACCATTTTCCAACCACGCCCACATGGGTTGATATTTTTGCATCGGAAAAAGGGCATATTGGTCACAGTCAATCACTTGATAGTTCAAGACACTCAGCCAATCCTTAATCCGGTTAGCGGTAAACATACGACCGCTCCAAGGTAAGTTATGTTTTCGCCAAGGCATCAAACTTGCGATCCCCGTAAAACTGATTGGATTAAACCCCGTAATAATGATGTAGCCATCATCCATCATCACGCGATCAACTTCGCGTAAGATACGGTGCGGATCGCCACAATAATCCAGTTGGTGCGCTAAAATAGCCACATCAAAACTCTTTTCGAGAAAAGGCAGTTCGTAGCTATCGGCAATCACCGTATGGAGTGGGTTTTCAATATCAAGATGAACTTGGTGTTGAATATTGCAGTTGCAACTGGCAAGCTCACAACTCAAACCACCGAGCTTAAGCATATGATAGCCAAATAATTTAGAGCACCATTCATCAAGACGAGTCTGAATAGAATCACTAACCCACTGGCCATTTTTAAGTTGGGACCAAGAATGAGGCTTATCTAATTTTTTTTCGCTACGCGCTGGCTTCATCGATAACCTATTTCACCTCGGTGATTGGAGATACTCATGTTACAGATCAAAAGCATACCCGCATTTAATGATAATTACATCTGGCTGATCCAAAATAGCGATCAGCGTTGTGCTGTGGTCGATCCCGGTGATGCAGCACCAGTGCTTGAGTACCTCTCGAAGCATCAATTAACGCTCGAAGCAATATTAATTACCCACCATCACCATGATCACATTGGTGGTGTTGCAGAACTGGTTCGCCAGTTTCCCAGCATTAACGTTGTTGGTCCCGCTCATGAACCTATTCCTACCTTAACGCACGCGGTTGAAGCTGGCGATCAGCTAGAACTGTTCAATGAAATCTTTATGGTGCTTGATCTCGCAGGACACACAAAAGGCCACATAGGCTATGTCGGTGACAATAAACTGTTTTGTGGAGATGTACTGTTCTCCGCAGGGTGTGGCCGTGTTTTTGAGGGCACAATGGAGCAAATGTTTACGTCACTGTGTAAACTTGCCGCATTGCCAGAAGAGACTGAGGTCTATTGCGCGCACGAATATACCGCAAGTAACGTCGCATTTGCTTTAGCCGTTGAGCCCGATAATGACCAACTTCAACAGTATCGAGATACCGTCAACCGGCTCCGAGCCCAGCAGAAATCGACATTACCGACCACGATCCGCCAAGAAAAATGGATCAATCCATTTTTGCGGACCCAGCAAGAGAGTGTGATGAAATCCGTCGCGAATCGTACTCAACAAACCGATCCTCTATCAATTTTTACCGCGTTACGTGAGTGGAAGAACGAATTTTGACGATTTGCTGCTTGTCATAGCAATAAAGTGCCAAGTATTATCAGCAGCCATTAAGTCAAAGGGCTGAGATAGATGCGATTTCAATTTAGCTGGGTGATGGTGCTCTTGTTAGCGGGGTGCCAAATCACTCAGCCAACAGACCAAACAACAGCGCCAAATGCCAAAGAGGCAAATAGCCCTCAGATTCAGACACAAAAAGAGATGGCTAAACAAAAGTCGTCATCTGCAAAAAATACAACGCCGAAAGTGATCACTCCACAAGAGCAAGCGGACGTATGGCAGCGCATCGCAATGCAGTTGTCGATGGATATCCCAGATCATAAATCAGTGAATTATTATCGAACTTGGTATCTTAAACACCCTAATCACCTACAAACTGTTGCCGAGCGAGCAAAGCCATTTCTTTACCTTATCACTGAGAAAATTGAGCAGCGCGGCTTACCACTTGAGTTAGCACTCTTACCTATTGTTGAAAGCTCGTTTGATGCCTTTGCCTACTCACACGGTAGCGCTGCGGGGCTGTGGCAATTTGTGCCGAGCACGGGAGAGATGTATGGCCTAGAGCAAAATTTTTGGTATGACGGAAGACGAGATGTAGACGCCGCCACCGATGCTGCTTTGGATTATCTCACTGCATTAAATAAGCGTTTTGATGGTGATTGGAGCCATGCGATTGCCGCCTATAATAGCGGTGGTGGGCGGATCTCTAGCGCGATTCGTAAAAATCACAAGGCTGGTAAACCAACCGACTTTTTCTCACTCGATTTACCCGATGAAACCACAGGCTACGTCCCTAAATTACTCGCACTGGCCGATATTGTTGCCAATCAAGAAAAATATGGCATTGAAATCCCAGAGATTGCTAACAAACCAGTGTTAACGTTAGTCGACCCTCAAGAACAGCTTGATCTTGCCATTGCCGCCAATTACGCCGGAATGAGCGTGAAAGAGTTGCAAAGTTACAACCCAGCTTACAATCAATGGGCGACCTCGCCGACGGGACCTCATCAACTGCTTATCCCAGTAGATAAAGTGGAACGCTTTGCTCAGAAAGTTGAAGAGAATCGCGGTAAGGGGATGAAGTTAGTACGCTACAAGGTAAAATCCGGCGATAGCTTGAGTGTGATTGCTCAACAGCACAATACCACCAGCAAAGTGATTCAGACGGCCAACAATCTCAATGGCAACGTCATTCGCGTTGGGCAGTATTTAATGATCCCAACATCCGTAAAAGACGAAAAAGCATACGCACTCAGTGCCAGTAACCGCTTGGCAAAAACGCAAGCGATGGCCCGTGGTCAGTATAAGCTGTCTCATACGGTAGCCAAAGGTGATAGCTTATGGAGCATTGCCAAACAGCACAATGTTTCCCATCAGTCCTTAGCAAAATGGAACGGTATGGGGCCAAGAGACACATTGAAGATTGGCCAAACACTGGTCATTTGGAAAAATAGCAGTGAGGGTGCCATCATTCGCACCGTCTTTTATCAAGTGCGTAGCGGCGATACACTCAGCGCCATCGCTAATAAGTTTAAAGTCAAAAGCCTCGACATTGTAAAATGGAACGAGCTTGCAAACCAAAAGTACTTAAAGCCGGGTCAAAAACTCAAGCTCTACGTCGATGTCACTAAGGTCAGTGTATGAATCCTTCCAGTAACCCGTTAATCATGTTGGTGGATATTTTCCGTTCCCCCACGTCTTGTTTTTTAGCCCTTTATCAACGCGGCATGTGGGGTTGGCAACCTTATCTCTTTTTAATCCTGAGTCCCTTTCTATTTTGGGGGGCTTATTTTGACGTGGTTAACCTTGAATGGTTAAAAGCTGGGCTCTCGGCGCAGTTGGCTATGATCAACCCCGCTCAGCTTGAAATGTTAGATGCCAACACCTTGATGGCAAGCGAAATTATCAGTGATGTGGTAGGCCGCACGCTAACGATTTTCATGTTGGCATTGTGGTTCAATTTGGCGACCAAGCAGAGCCAACATCAGCACGGTTTCTGGCGTTGGTTTGCCGCAAGTGCTGTCATCACTTTCCCAGCCGTGTTGGGCGATCTCGCCAGTTACGCGAGCTTATTACTCAAACATGGCCACGTGATGACTTACGCTGCTGACCTTAATAGTTTAAATGGCCTAATTAAGTTGCCACTGACTAATGATTGGTCTCAATTTGCCAGCTCCTTCCCACTGCTTTTGCCTTGGTACATCGTACTTGGCTACGCGGCGGTGGGCGCATGGACAGAGCTGGAACGCGGCCAAGCTCTGGTGATTTCGGCGCTGCCTTGGATTGGCTATTACCTGATTTGGGCGCTGTACATCGCCATCAGTTAGAAAGTGGTTATAAACTAAAACTCGCCAATAGTGGGTTATGATCAGAAGCGTCCGTTACGGGCGCTTTTGCATTGAGCAGTGTTAAACCACGATAAAAAAGATGATCAAGCACCAAGCCCGTCACAAACTGAACACGGTGATCGGGTTCGAACGACACGTCCTTCAAACCCACACGATTTAATGCAGTGGTTAATGTGTCCATTCTTGCTTGACTCCAGCTATTAAAATCGCCACCGACAATCACCGGCCCTTGATGTGTTTTTAATTGAACGAGTAACGCTTCCAGCTGATTGGTATACTCTTGCGTTCCATAGGTAAAGTTCACTGCATGCAGGTTTACAACCGCCAGAGTCTGACCATCACTTAAACGATATAGGGCGTAAATCGCCGATTTTGGTAAGCGCAACCAAGGCTCTAATTCGGTGTAAGCACACGCTAATACTGGCATCTGCTTGCCAAGATTTAACACTCCGGCTGATTCACCAAAAATACGAAAAGCATCCGCTTGCGTCCCCCCCCACTGCTTTTGGCTGATCCACTCTTTCAATGACAAGGTCATGCTCGCTTCTTGTAGCAACACCAATTGGGCATCTTGGCTGAATTTATCCAGCTCACTTTGCCATGTTGCTCTATTTTGTTTATAGATATTCCAAACCAGTACATTAAGCTGACCACGCACATCAATTGCGCGAGCGTTTGGATTATCGTAACAAATCAGTGGAGATGAAGCGTTTTTCCCATCAATAGTCAACAATTGCGGCGTTGAAGGAATAGTAAAAATAGAGAAAAAACTAACCACAGCCGCGGTAATCAGCAACAGCGGCAAAACAAGCAGATATTTTCTTTTCATAACGTTCAACAAAATTGGTAGGGATGCATTAATAAATAAAGAGACAAAAAAGGAGCCATTGGCTCCCTTCTTCTCGGTGTACAGCTAAATAGCGTCTTCGTCTTCTTCACCGGTACGAATTCGTACCACTCGTTCAATATTGGTAATGAAAATTTTACCATCACCAATTTTTCCCGTTTGCGCCGTCTCAATAATGGTGTCAACGCAGCGATCAGCGACATCGTCAGTCACCACAATTTCAAGCTTCACTTTAGGTAAAAAATCCACCATGTACTCAGCGCCACGGTACAATTCAGTATGCCCTTTCTGACGACCAAATCCTTTTACTTCAGAAACAGTCATACCCGTGATCCCGACTTCAGCTAACGCTTCGCGGACGTCATCAAGTTTAAATGGCTTAATAATGGCTTCGATTTTTTTCATGTTCATCCCTTACACTTTCGTCAATTGGTGGCATTATCTGCTAGCAAAAAAAAACAATCAATAAAAAGCCCAAGCAACGCTTGGGCTGATTGAAACCCGTTCACTGTCATTTACTTAAGACTTGCGAAATAGGCCGCTAAGTTTTCAATATCGGCATCACTGAGCATTGCCGCTTGCGCTTGCATTACGACGGCTAAACCACCATTACGCTCTTTATTCTTGTAGGCTTTAACTGATGAGATAAGGTATTGCTCATTTTGCCCTTTTAGATTTGGATATCCCGGAATAAGGGCAATCCCGTCTGCGCCGTGACACGCCGCGCAGATAGCCGCTTTGGCTTGACCTGCGGCTGGGTCTCCAGCAAACGCGCTTCCCGCTAACAACGTAAAACCCATAACTATTCCAATCGCGACTTTTTTCATTGCTCCACCTTTATGTCCATATTCATGGTATGTTTTATACGAATTTTGCATGAAAAGCGTTCATTTGTCCCAGATGAGTTCACAATCTTGCCCACTGAAGTCACGATCAACAAATAAATTTGCAATCGCAACCACTTGATTCCGATGCATCAATATTGGCGTTCTTCGTCGTAACCAACTCGGCACACCATGCTCTTGGAACAATTTTTTTAGCTTTCGACTTCCCACTCGTCCGACAGGACATGCTGCCAGCCCTTCAGGATTAAACGTAACGCTTAATTGATGGCAATCATCAGGCAAGGCTATTCCCTTGCTAGCACCATGAGACGATAACCTCAGATTACCTAGTCCATCAGGCAAGGTTAATGATTGATCGGGCACAATCATCGCCTGCCAATCTGAAATGTCTTGATAAGTTTGGATGCAATATAGCTTTTGGTCAAAGCGGCGGATCTCACTTTGCCCTAGTTTAAGACGAGGATTCGCATCAATACGCGCAGACGCCACTTGTTGCCAAATCATCGCTAAATGTTCTTGAGTCGGCATTGGCTCCCCCAATTGAGCAAGCCACATTCTTAGCAATTGATAGCGTGCTAATTCGCTGCGATGAGAAAGCGCGGTAATTGATAAACTGCCATCAGGCATCTTTGCCTCTTGCATTGCCTCTTGTAGCAGCTCTTCAAGCAACACCTGCTGCTGAGCACACAATGTCGCACTACGAGCAACCGCTTGGTGAATATGCGGCCAGCGCCGCGTAAGAACTGGCGTGATGTGATGGCGGATAAAATTACGATCAAAACGGGTATCTTGGTTGCTTTCGTCCTCGACCCAATCCAAATTCTGGGTTATGGCAAAGCTTTCGATCTGTACGCGAGTCGCCGCAAGCAAAGGACGGACGATTTTCCCCGCGCCAAATGGCATCGCTTGTGCCATCGAAGAGAGTCCTTTGGGTCCACTACCACGCTTTAACGCGAGCAAAAATGTCTCGATCTGATCATCGCTATGCTGTCCAGTTAGCAACAAATCGTCAGTGTTAATGTATTTCGCTAAAACTTGGTAACGCGCCGTACGCGCCAATGACTCCAAACTTTCACCGCTAGCGGTATCGAGTTGCACCCGTTCAATAAAAAAAGGGATCGCGGCGTGTTGGGCCCAGCGCTGGCACTGTTTGGCCCACTCATCGGCATGTTGACTTAATCCATGATGAACATAAACAGCGCAGCACTCACAGGAGGTTTCGGCACGATATTGCGCCAATAGTTCAAGCATCACCCGCGAGTCCATGCCACCACTAAAACCCAAGACCAATTGGCTGCTTGCTAAGCGATGACGATTGATAACGTGTGAAAATAGCGAATAAAGTTCAGACATGGGTTTTCAGTGCTAAGAGGAATTGGTGCCAGTTTACCTTGAAACGCGCCAAGCAAACCAGTCCTGAAATCGGGCTGATAAAAAAGGGCTGGACAGAATCCAACCCTTTTTATTTATTGTCCGCTCTGCTATTTAGCAGTAGCCGTAGTTCATCAAACGTTGATAACGACGAGCCAATAATGCTTCTTCATTCAGCGGCTCTAAATCAGCAAGCTGTTTTAGCAGTGTTGCTTTCATGTTGGCGGCCATTTGTATTGGATCGCGATGCGCGCCACCTAATGGTTCTTCGATAATTTCATCAATCAGCTCAAGCTCTTTTAAGCGAGGAGCGACTAAGCCCATCGCTTCAGCCGCTTGCGGCGCTTTATCTGAATCTCGCCACAAGATTGAAGCACACCCTTCTGGCGAAATTACCGCGTAAGTGGAATATTGCAGCATGTTCACGTAGTCACCCACGCCAATCGCCAAAGCACCACCAGAGCCACCTTCACCAACAACATTACAAATTACAGGCACTTTCAAGCCTGACATCACTTTTAGGTTTGTAGCAATCGCTTCAGATTGGCCACGTTCTTCAGCGCCAACACCAGGATAAGCACCTGCGGTATCAATGAAGGTAATAATAGGCATGCCAAAACGTTCAGCCATTTTCATTAAACGCAGTGCTTTACGATAACCTTCTGGTTTTGGCATTCCGAAGTTACGTCTTACTTTCTCTCTCGTTTCACGTCCTTTTTGGTGACCAATCACCATCACCGGACGTCCTTCTAAACGAGCAATGCCGCCGACAATCGCTTTGTCATCAGCAAAAGCGCGATCACCAGCCAACTCGTCAAACTCAGTGAAGACATGGTTGATGTAATCAAGCGTGTAAGGGCGTTGTGGATGGCGTGCCAATTGAGCCACTTGCCATGCCCCTAAATCACCAAAGATTTTCTTCTTAAGCTCTAAGCTTTTCTTTTCTAGCTGTTCGATCTCTTTGTCGAGATCAACGGACTTATCACCACCATGGCGAGACACGTCGCGTAGCGCCTGAATTTTAGCCTCAAGTTCAGCAATTGGTTTTTCAAATTCTAGAAAATTTAGGCTCATCTACCGATCCTTTTATACTCAGCGTTCAACATATTTGACGCCAAATTTTAGTTAAATTCGAGTTCTACCTGATCTTTGCCAAGTAGCTGTTTCAATTCGTCTAACAATGTATCACTTGGGGTTACACGCCACTGCGTACCAAGAGTGAGTCGCACTCTCGCCTCTGCGCGTTGGTAGTATACATTGACAGGTATAGTCCCTGCTCGGTGAGGCTCTAAGATCTGACTAAAGCGCTCAAAAAACTGGCTGTCTATCTGTGATTGTTCAATCGATATCGACAAGCCACGGGCATATTTTTCACGCGCACTGCCCAAGTCCATGACTTCGCGCGCCGACATTTTAAGGCCACCATTGAAGTCATCAAAGCTGACCTGTCCAGAAATCACTAAAATTCTATCTTTTTCTAACAGCTCTGCATACCGCTCTAACGCATCAGAGAATAACATCACTTCCATACGTCCTGAACGATCATCTAACGTCATGATGCCAATCCGCGTGCCACGCTTGGTGGTCATGACTTTAGCAGCAATCACTAACCCCGCTAAAGTGACGGATTGATCGCGTCGCGTTGGCGTGGCATCTTTTAGTCGACAACTGGTGTACTTCGCAAGTTCCTTAATATGTGCGTTTATTGGATGCCCGGTCAAATAAAGGCCTAATGTATCGCGCTCACCTTCAAGCCAAACTTTCTCAGGCCACTCGGGGACTTGCGTATATTTATGTTCTACTTCTTCTGGCGCATCAGTCAATACACCAAACATATCAACCTGACCAAAGGCTTCAGCTTGGTGGAATTGGCTGGCCGCTTTCACAGCATCATTTAATGAGGCCATCATTGCAGCACGGTGTGGGCCTAAACGATCCAAAGCACCCGCATAAATAAGCTTTTCAATCACACGCTTATTGACTTTTTTCAGATCAATTCTGGCGCAAAAATCAAACAAATCTTTAAAATGGCCGCCTGCTGTGCGCGCTTCTAAAATCGCTTCAATCGGCCCTTCACCCACACCTTTGATCGCGCCAATACCATAGACAATCGCGCCATTTTCATCGACGTTAAAGCGGTACAAGCCGGCGTTAATATCCGGTGGTAACACTTTAAGATTCATGCGTAAACATTCATCCACTAAGCCAACCACCTTTTCGGTGTTGTCCATGTCGGCCGTCATTACTGCCGCCATAAATTCGGCTGGGTAGTGGGTTTTTAACCATAAGGTTTGATAAGAAACCAGAGCATAAGCCGCAGAGTGCGATTTGTTAAACCCGTAACCGGCGAATTTTTCTACTAAGTCGAAGATTTTCATCGACAATTCGCCATCCACGCCGTTTTTTATCGAACCTTCTTCAAAAATCGCCCGCTGCTTGGCCATCTCTTCTGGCTTTTTCTTACCCATCGCACGGCGCAGCATATCCGCGCCGCCTAGTGTGTATCCGGCTAGGACTTGGGCGATCTGCATCACTTGCTCTTGGTACAAGATGATGCCGTAGGTTGGGTCTAGAATTTCTTTTAATGACTCATGTTGCCATTTTTCATCTGGGTAGGAGATCGCCTCTCGGCCATGTTTACGGTCGATAAAGTTATCCACCATCCCCGATTGCAAAGGCCCTGGGCGAAACAGGGCCACTAGTGCAATGATATCTTCGAAGCAGTCTGGCTGGAGACGTTTGATCAGATCTTTCATGCCGCGCGATTCTAACTGGAATACCGCCGTGGTTTCAGAATTTTGCAATACACGAAATGAAACTGGGTCTTCTAACGGGATAGCTTCAATACGAACGGGCTCTTTGCCTTCTCGTTGTAAGCGCGGGTTAATCAGCCCTAGTGCCCAATCGATAATGGTTAAGGTACGTAGACCTAAGAAGTCAAACTTGACTAAGCCTGCGGTTTCAACATCGTTCTTATCAAATTGAGTAACGGGGAAATGCCCTTCAGCATCCGCATAAATCGGCGAAAAGTCGGTAATTGTGGTTGGGGAGATCACTACCCCACCCGCATGCTTACCAGCGTTACGCGTGCAACCTTCTAGAATTCGGCACTTATCAATCAGCTCTTTGACGTCTTCGTCATTGTTGTACAGCTCAGGTAACGCGGGTTCAGCCTTAAACGCCTTTTCGAGTGTCATTCCTGGATCTAGTGGAATAAGCTTTGAAATGCGGTCGACAAATCCAAACGGATGACCAAGCACGCGTCCCACGTCACGAATGACCGCTTTGGCAGCCATAGTACCAAAGGTGATGATCTGTGATACCGCATCACGACCATACATTTCAGCAACGTGATCAATAACTTGGTCACGTTTATCCATACAGAAATCGACGTCAAAATCAGGCATTGAGACCCGTTCTGGGTTCAAAAAACGTTCGAAAAGTAAATCATATTGTAGTGGATCTAAATCGGTAATTTTGAGCGCGTAAGCCACCAATGAACCCGCACCCGATCCGCGCCCCGGTCCCACCGGAATATCGTTATCTTTTGACCACTGGATGAACTCCATCACAATCAAGAAATAACCGGGGAACCCCATGTTATTAATCACTTCGAGCTCAATTTGCAGCCGTTCATCATATTCAGGGCGACGTTGTGCGCGAACATCAGGATCGGGGAACAGAAATTCAAGACGCTCTTCAAGGCCTTCTTGTGATTTCATCACCAAGTATTCGGTTTCTTTCATTCCTTCCGTTGGAAAGGCGGGCAAGAAATATTCCCCCAAACGGACGGTAACATTACACCGTTTGGCAATCTCAACACTGTTTTGCAGCGCTTCAGGAATGTCGGCAAACAGCTCACACATTTCCGCTTCGGTGCGCAAATATTGCTGTGGGCTGTAATTTTTTGGCCGACGAGGATCTTCCATGGTGTAGCCATCATGAATCGCTACTCGAATTTCATGCGCTTCAAAAAACTCTTCGCTGAGAAACACCACTTCATTGGTTGCAACGACGGGCAGATCGTTATTTTCAGCCAATTCTAGAGCAAAGTGCAGATAGCTCTCTTCGTCGGCTCGCCCTGTGCGAGTCAATTCAAGGTAAAAACGATCGACAAAATGAGTTTGATAAAACTCGACACATTTATCGACTAATGCCTGATTACCTTTAAGCAGTGCTTTGCCTATTTCACCACTTTTTCCACCCGAAAGCACAATCAAGCCTTCGGCATATTTCACTAGCCACGCTTTATCAATCACAGGTAGGTGTTGCACATGACCGCGTAGATAAGCATCGGAGATCAGTAAGGTCAGATTTTTGTAACCAACATTATCACTCGCTAGAACCGTCAGCTTGGTGAGCTCATCACCAAACTCCTCGGATTGCATGACAAAATCTGCACCGATAATCGGCTTTACCCCACAGTTATGAGCGGTACCATAAAATTTGACCAAACCACATAAGTTCGTGAAGTCAGTCAACGCTACGGCAGGCATCCCCATCTCGGCCACTTTTTTCACAAGCGGTGGCACTTTGGACAAGCCATCGATCATAGAAAAGTCGCTGTGGACACGGAGGTGGACAAACTTTGGTTCTGGCATGCAATAAAATCCTAGATGCTAGGTTTGGTACAAGATTTGGCGGTTATTCTACGCGAATCTGCTCGTGGCTGACACCCGCAATTAGTCAATTCCCAGCACGCGTTTCACTGGCTTAAAGCTTTTACGGTGCTCTGCAATGACGCCATGTTGTTCGATCGCGGCAAAATGCGCTTTAGTTGGATAGCCCTTATGTTGAGCAAAGCCAAATTGTGGGTACAATTTATCGAGCGCTTCCATCTCTTTATCGCGTACCACTTTAGCAATGATTGAGGCGGCGCTGATTTGCGCCACACGCATATCACCCTTGACGACTGCGATACCATGCATCGGTAATTGTGGGACACGGTTGCCATCAATTAAAGCCAAATCAGGTTGAATCGCTAGACCTGCAATCGCGCGTTGCATCGCCACCATCGTCGCTTGAAGAATATTAAGCTCATCAATTTCAGCTGGTGAACAGCGGCCAACAGACCAAGCGAGCGCCTTTTGTTGAATTTCAGGAAAAAGCGCTAGGCGTTTTTTTTCTGATAACTTTTTCGAGTCGGCTAAACCTTCAATCGGATTATTCGGATCCAAGATTACTGCGGCAGTCACTACGTCGCCCACTAATGGACCTCGACCAACTTCATCCACTCCTGCAATCAAAACATAGCCCTTAGGGTATTCAAAAGGAGTCAGTGTTTGTTCTGCCATCTTGTCTATTTTCCTCTCGTTATTTTTCAATCGCTCTTTTTAATCGTTAATGGTTAATCAAGCTTAAAACCGCTTTGGCAGCTTCTTGATCGGCGCCTTTGCGGATCCAGTGATGCATTTCAGTAAAACGTTCAATTAAAGAGGAATTATCACGGCTGAGCATGCTATCGACCGCAGGAAACAGATGTTGCGGGTCGCATTCATCAAGAATGAATTCAGGAACCAGTTCTTCTCCGGCTAAAATATTGGGTAGTGAAACAAATTCGGTTATCGCAAGCTTCTGAACCAACCATCCGGTGAGCCAGTTCACTTTGTATCCCACCACCATCGGCCGTTTGAGCAACATGCATTCCAGTGCGACTGTGCCAGAGGCAAGTAGCACAGCATCTGCGGCCGTGATGACATTGCGCGCGGTGTCTTCAATAATAGCAAAATCGAGCTCTGGGGCGATCTCCTGCCAAATGGTTTCAAACTGCTGTTTACGTTTAGGATTGACGGCGGCTACCACAAAACCAATATCAGGGTATTTCTGTTTGATTTGTCGACATGTTTCAATAAATGGCTTGGCAATTAAACCGACTTCTCCCCCTCGGCTACCGGGTAGCACAGCCAGCCACTGTTTATCTGTCTCTAATTTCAACAGTTCACGAGCGGCGATTTTATCGGGTTGCAGTGGAATGGCATCGGCCAGTGTGTGGCCGACAAATTCGCACGCAACCTGATACTTGTCGTAAAACGCTTTTTCAAACGGAAGAAATGCCAACACTAGATCGGTCGCCGCATCGATTTTAAAAATACGTTTGGGACGCCATGCCCATACAGATGGGCTCACGTAGTGGACGGTTTTGATGCCCGCTTTTTTGAGATCAAGCTCTAGTCGTAAATTAAAATCTGGTGCATCAATACCAACAAACACATCCGGCGGATTGGCTTTAAAATACTTCACCAACTGCGCTTTAACTTTCAGTAAACGCGGTAAGCGGCCAAGCACCTCAACCAGACCCATCACGGCTAGCTCTTCCATGTCAAATAAAGATTCACAACCTTGAGCAATCATCTTAGGGCCACCAATACCGAAAAATTGTGCATTGGGGTATTGCTGCTTGATGGCTTGAATGAAGCCTTCTCCTAATGTATCGCCAGAAAGCTCTCCGGCAACAATACCGATTCTTAGGGGATTTTCATGTGAGTGCATATCGTTTCCTAACAGAATCCGCTCAGCCGTTATGCGGCATCAAAAAGACAAAAGATCGCTAAACAAGTAGCGATCTTCGGATATTAATCAAAATTCAGTGGCGAACTAACGAATAATGCCACGCTCAGTTTTTTCTAGTAAATCAGTAAAACGCTGAATCGATGGGTACTCTTTCGCCATCTCAACCAATATAGGTAAGACCTCTGCTTGCGTTTTACCTGATCGGTAAATTTCTTTATACGCTTTTTGTAGCGCGCGAATTTCGGCTTTTTCAAAACCATTTCGCTTCAAACCAACAAGGTTAAGGCCAAATGGTGAAGCATGGTTACCTTGTGCTAACACGTAAGCAGGGACATCTTGCACAACAGCAGAACAACCACCGATATAGGCATAAGCACCAACACTACAGAAAGGATGAATCGCCGACAACGCCATAACACCGGCATAGTCACCGACCGTCACATGGCCGCCAAGAATTGCGTTGTTACCAATGTGCGTATGATTACCAACAATCACATCGTGCGCAATATGGGCATTCACACACAATAGGTTGTCGTTGCCAACAACTGTTTGTGTTTTATCTTGCATAGTACCACGGTGAATTTGCACCGCTTCACGAATAACATTGCGATCACCAATGACAACTCGCGTATCTTCACCACCATACTTCTTATCTTGGTTCTCTTCGCCAATGACGGCGTGAGGGAAAATCCGGTTCTCTTCACCAATGACGGTGTTTCCTTTGATGACCACATGCGACATCACTTCCGTACCTTGGCCAATGCTTACCCCAGAGGTGATGTAAGTAAATGGACCAACAGTGACGTTAGCTCCGATGGTAGCGCCATCTTCAACCACCGCACTTGGGTGGATTTGTGCAGTTTCATGAATCATATTAAAACTCTCTACGAGCACATTTCATTTCAGCTGAACACACAACCTCACCATCAACTTTCGCTACGCCATTAAACAACGCAATACCACGACGCTCTTTAATAAACTGCACTTCGATGATCAGTTGGTCGCCAGGGCCTACAGGTTTACGAAACTTCGCATTATCAATACTAGCAAAGTAATACAATTCGTTATCTTTCGGTGCACCAAAGGTTTTGAATGCTAATAGGCCCGTTGCTTGTGCCATTGCTTCTAAAATCAGCACACCTGGAAAAATAGGTAACTGCGGAAAATGACCAGTGAACTGAGGTTCATTAACTGACACATTTTTCAAGCCAACAAGGTATTTGCCTTCTTCAAAGTCAATTACACGGTCAATCAACAGAAATGGGTAACGGTGAGGAAGCAGCCTCTGAATTTCAGTGATGTGCATCGTTTTCGTTTCAGTCGTCAAAGTCATATTCCTATACAGTAAAACTTTCAAAAATTATTTGGCATTATAGACGAAAAAGACTCGCAATTGGCGAGCCTAATCGGGAAAAAGTAGAATTAGGATTCCGCTTCCTGCTCTAAGTACTTTTCAAGTGCTTTAAGTCGCTTGTGCATATCTTCGATACGGTGAACGCGAGCGGCAGTTTTACGCCATTCTTTGTTCGGTTGCAACGGAATACCAGAAGAGAACATGCCTTTCTCGGTGATGCTACGCATCACCATCCCCATGCCAGTAATAGTGACCCCATCGACAATCTCGATATGGCCATTGATCACCGCACCGCCACCAATAATGCAATATTTGCCTATGTGGGTGCTGCCAGCAATGATGGTACCGCCAGCAATTGCAGTGCCATAGCCAATACAGACGTTATGTGCAATCTGTAATTGGTTATCGAGAATGACGTTATCTTCAATAATCGTGTCATCTAATGCGCCACGATCAATTGTCGTGCAGGCACCGATTTCAACTCGATTACCGATCCGGACTGTGCCAATTTGCGGAATTTTAATCCACTCACCTTTCTCATTGGCATAGCCAAAACCATCAGAACCAATCACGGCACCTGACTGAATAAGGCACGCCGAGCCAATTTCCACTTCGTGGTAAACGCTGACATTTGCCCACAACTGGGTGTTAGCGCCAATTTTGGCGTTTTTACCGATGAAACAGCCAGCACCAATGGAGACGTTATCGCCCAGTTGCACGCCCGTCTCAATGACCGCGTTTGCACCAATAGAAACGTTCTGCCCTAGCTGGGCATCCGGTGCAACAACCGCAGAAGAGCTGATATCACTCGCAGGTCGCGGTGTCGTGTCCAGCGCTTGCGCCACCTTTGCAAAAGCAACGTATGGGTCAGCGACGACCAATACATTGGTTGTACACAATTCACGTTCACTAGCCTTGACCATAATCACCGTTGCGCGGCATTGACCAAGGTGTTTGTTATATTTGGGATTAGAGAGGAAAGTTACGTAACCTTCCTGCGCCTTATCCATAGGTGCGACAGCGGAAACTGTCGCAGAGCCATCACCAAACAGCTCTCCCCCAGTGATGGTTGCCAATTCGGCTAAAGTCAGTTTTGCCATAATAATATTATTTTAGTTGTTTAATTACTTTCTCTGATAGGTTGTAGTCCGGCTTACCATATTGCATAGCTTGCACGTCAACAACGATGTCATAACCTTCTTTTTCCGCAACTTTCTTCACAGCGTCTTGAATCACCATGAAGAGTTTTTGCTTCTCTTCACTCTCACGACGCGCTGAGGCTTGCTCTAACGCTTGCGCTTTGATTTTGTACTTGCTGTCTAATTGACCAATTTCAATACGCAGCTTCTCGATCTCATCTTGACCTAGCAGTTCGCCATCACGTTTAAGTTTTTCAATTTTGGTTTTTGCTTCAGCTTGAATTGACTGTAGCTCTGCCCCTTTATCTTTAAACTCTTCTTGTAATTTTTGCAGCACAACTTCTCGTTGAGGTAATGCTTGGAATACTTGCGCGGTATTAATGTAACCTACTTTCTGCGCCGCCTCAGCGGCTTGCGCAAAAAATGATGAACTCAGTACAACTAGGCCCAATCCTGCCGCTTGAATCGCTTTTTTCAAAATACTTTCCTCTAATTAGAATGTTCTGCCGATCGTGAAAGTGAAGAACTCTTCATTATCACCTTCATAAATTTTAATAGGTTTGGCAATTGAAAATACCAATGGCCCCATAGGTGACATCCACTGTAGTGCCGCACCATAAGAGGAACGGTAATTCATTGGATCTGAGTAATCGTAATAATACTGATCACCATAACCGAGTTTCCCATCTTTGTAATCGAACTCTGTATCCCAAACGCTGGCCATATCGAAGAAGATGCTGGTGCGAATTTGGCTACGAGTTTCATCAGAGGCAAATGGCGTCGGTACAATCAGCTCTACGCTGGCCAGCGCAACCGCGTTACCACCGACAGAGTCATCTGTTGCGCTATAGCAGCGGTTGTTGCCACCATTATTGCCATTACAGCCTGTCGCATCGTTATAAATCGCTTTCGGTCCAGCCGAGTTAGAGCCAAAACCACGTAACGTGGTAAAGCCACCTGCATAATAGTTTTCATAAAATGGGAACAAGTTATCGTTACCATCCGTTTTCCCGTAACCATTACCATACCCTAAGCGTCCTCTTAGCAAGAGTGAAAACTCATGTTTTTTGGTTAATGGGAAATACTGGCGGACATCGTACTGCGCTTTGAAATACTTTACGTCTGAGCCCGGCACTGTCATCTTGTAGAAAGCGCGTTGGTGATTCCCCGCCGTTGGGAAAATGGTTCGGTTTAAATTATTGCGCGTCCATGAGATGTTGACGTCAAAATCATTGGTGATCAAACTGCCATCATCGCTACGATTACTCGCTTGAGACTGTAAGAACTGACTAACTTGCACATACTCATCGATATTACCGATCTTGTTGTGCGTGTAACCGATACCGAGGTCAAAACGGTTTAATTCGTCAAATGGGAAACCCCACGTTAAACTTGTGCCGTAACTTTCATTGGTATAATCAACAATACCAGCTTCAGAAGCCTCAAACTGGTTATAGAAAATCTTACCACCCAAACTGACACCATCAAGGTTCCAATAGGGATCACGGTAATCTAAACTGATGTTCTTTTGATAGTCGTTCATCATGGCATTGATGCCAACTCGATTACCTGAACCAATGAAGTTGTCTTGTTGTAAACCAACCTGAAAACTCACGCCTGATTCTGTACCATAACCGACACCAAAGTTAACACTACCTGAGTTGGCCTCTTTCACGTTGTACACCAGATCGACTTGGTCTTCACTACCAGGTACACGTACGGTTTGCACATCCACTGTTTCAAAGAAGCCAAGACGGTTCAAACGGCTCTTACCCGTATCAATCGCTTTAGAGCTCAGCCAACTGCCTTCCATTTGACGCATTTCGCGGCGCAAAACTTCATCTTTGGTTGAGTTATTACCGACAAAGCGAATATCACGGACATAGATACGCTTACCCGCTTCCACATGGACAACCAAGGAAACTTCTTGCGTTTCATCATTAAATTCTGGGATGGTTCGAACTTGAGGATAAGCATAGCCAGCTTCACCCAATACTCGTTTTACATCTTCTTCAAGCTTGGTCACCAGTGAGCCGTTATAGGTTTCCTCGGCTTCAAACGGGATCAAAGCGGTAAATTCAGCCTCTTTGCCAATCAGCTCTCCGCGGAATTTAACGTCTTTGATTTTATAAGGCTGACCTTCGCTAATGCCTAAAGTGATATAAACGCCTTTTTTATCAGGAGAAATAGCAACTTGCGTGGAATCGACTTGAAACTTTAAGTAGCCACGGTCGAGGTAGAAAGAGCGCAAAGCTTCAATATCAGCGGCTAAGACCTGCTTTTGGTATTTATCATCAGAGAGGAAATTCCACCACGCCACATCGACATTCAAATTGAAGCGTGACAGTAAATCTTGGTCACTAAACACTTCATTGCCAATAAAGTTGATTTGCTGAATTTTCGCAGAAACCCCTTCACTGAACACAAATTTAAGGTCAGCACGGTTGCGAGGTAAAGGTGTTACCACCGCTTTTACGGTCGCGTTGTACTTACCCACGCTGTAGTAAAAATCTTCCAACCCCTTTTCAATGTTGCTCAAGGTCGTACGATCAAGCGCCTCACCGATGCGGATATTGGATGCATCAAGATTCTGCTGCAACTGCTCTTCTTTGATCGCTTTATTTCCAGAGAAGGAAACACTTGCAATGGTTGGACGTTCTTTCACCTGAACGATCAGAACGTTGTTGTCTCGTAATACTTTGATGTCTTCAAAGTTGCCCGAAGTGTAAAGTGCTTTGATAATATCCGCGACATCTTGTGCATCAACGGTATCGCCAATTCGAACGGGCATTTTAAGCAATGCGGCGCCGAGCGCAACGCGTTGAAGCCCTTCAATTTGAATATCCTGCACTACGAAATTCTCGGCACTATGTGCTGAGAGGCTGGTTGCCAATAGTGTCGCGAAAAGGATCTGTTTCATTGCCATATTTATTCTTGTTATTCCTTGCTACAACTTCTGCCTAATGGTTACAAATCACAGGCGACTAAAATCATTAAATATTGCCACAGCCATCAAAGAAAAGATGATCGCCCCACCAATTCGGTATCCCATTTCTTGAATCTTCTCTGGGACAGGACGACGAATAACGGCTTCAATTGCAAAAAACAGTAAGTGTCCGCCATCTAACATTGGCAGTGGTACTAGATTGATAATGCCTAAGTTGACACTAATCAGAGCCAGAAAACCCAAGAAATAGACCAAACCATAGTCAGCGGTAGTTCCTGCTCCTTTGGCAATCGAAATCGGCCCACTCAGATTATTCAACCCCACATCACCGACCACCAGTTTTTTCAACATGCTGACGGTTAAGTTGATCACTTGCTGTGTTTTTTCAACCGCTTTTCCGACTGATTCAAATACACCATATTGCAGCTCAAATCGATAACTTTCCGGCCATTCTGCGACTTTAGGAGCGATTCCCGCAAAACCTATCGTTTTGCCTTGCGGTAACTCACGAACGTCAGGCGTAAGCTCGATAGTCAAGCGTTGTTCATCACGCACAACAACCAATGAAACTGGCTGATTGGGATGGCTTTGTATCAACTCCACAACTTGCTGCCAATGGTTTATCTTCGCACCGTTGGCTTCGATCAAGGTGTCGCCAACTTCTAACCCGGCCTTCTCTCCGGCGCTGCCTTGAGAAACATTGGTTAGCGTCAGCGATATTTCAGGGACAAATGGTTTAAAACCCAACGCTCCCATAGCAGACTCTGTTTCTGGGTTAAAGTTCCAAGAACGGATATCTAATGTTTTGATTTCATCCACACCAATTTCATTATTGGTTCCGACGGTGAGCGTTAATTGTTCATCACCAATATGGCTAATCAGCCCCATATTGACCGATTCCCAATCTAAGGTATTCACTCCTGAGACTGCTTTGATCTGCATTCCTGACTCTAAACCCGCTTGAGCGGCGATCGATTGCGGGGCAATTTCGCCAATCACAGGTTTTACCGCTGGAACACCAATTAAGAACACGAGCCAATAGGCAAAAATGGCGAAGAAAAAGTTAAAAGCAGGCCCAGCACTCACGACCGCGACACGTTTCCACAATGGTTTTTGGTCAAAAGCTAAGGGTTTTAATTCAGCTGGAACATCATCAACACGGCTATCGAGCATTTTAACGTAGCCGCCGAGAGGAATAATTGAGAGGTTGTACTCGGTGCCATCTTTGGCTACTCGGCTCCAAAGTGATTTACCAAAGCCAATGGAAAATTTTTCGACTTTAATTCCGCAGCGACGTGCTACCCAAAAATGACCAAATTCATGCACAGCAACCAATATACCTAACGCAATGATGAAAGAGACGAAATTCCACAAAATACCACTCATAATAAATGCTCTTGTATGATTTGCTGGGCAATAGTGCGCGCCATTCTATCGAGCTCTAACAAGCTTTCCAAGTCATAGCAATGTAACCGAGTATGTGCTGCACACACTTTTGACAATACACGTTCATTAACTTGTGCGATATCGGTAAAACGAATTTGCTTATTTAAAAAAGCTTCAACGGCTATTTCGTTGGCTGCATTTAAAGAGGTGGTGGCATGTTGCCCTTGATAGCAAGCATCAATCGCCAATCCCAAACAAGGATAACGCTCGTAGTCCACATCCATAAAACTCAAATTACTTAATTTGGTAAAATCCAGTGCCGGAACACCCGCAGTAATGCGTTCTGGATAAGAGAGAGTTAAAGCAATTGGCGTGGACATATCGGGTTCCCCCATTTGCGCAAGCACCGAACCATCGCGGTACTGCACCATAGAGTGGATCACCGATTGTGGGTGGATTAACACTTTTAATTGCTGTTTCGATGCATTAAACAGCCACTTAGCTTCAATATATTCCAAACCTTTGTTCATCATGGTAGCGGAATCAACCGAAATTTTCGGCCCCATCGACCAGTTAGGATGAGCAATCGCTTGCTGTGGTGAAACATCAGCTAACGAGGATAAATCACTATAGCGAAAAGGGCCGCCAGAACCCGTGAGCAGAATATGTTGCACACCATGTTCTTGTAAATCACAGCGACCCAAAGAGCCTTGAATTTCAGGGGGTAAGCATTGAAAAATCGCGTTATGTTCACTATCGACAGGGAGCAATTCCGCACCGTGTTTTTCGACCGCATCAATAAACAATTGGCCAGACATCACCAAGGCTTCTTTGTTTGCCAGCAAAACACGCTTGCCTGCCTTTACCGCAGCCATGGTTGGTAACAAACCTGCCGCACCAACAATCGCCGCCATCACCGTATCCACCTCATCTAATGCGGCGACGTGGCACATGGCGTCTTCACCAAATAATACGGTTGTTTTTAAGTTCAGTGACTGCAATTGAGCTAAAAGCTCATCCGCCGCCTTTTGGTTTGCCATTACCGCATAAACTGGCTGCCAACGCTGGCATAGCTCACGCATTTTATTGACATTATTTCCCGCGGCTAAAGCCACAACGGAAAAGTGTTCGGGATTTTGAGCCACGACTTTTAATGTGCTTGCCCCAATTGAACCTGTGGCCCCGAGAATCGTTAACTTACGCATAGCAACAACCGTGAATTAAGATTGAGGTAAGACAGCTTAACCCAAGCATTAGAAAATGAAATACAGTAGAGCAAAAACAGGAAATGCAGCCGTCAGGCTATCGATACGATCCAAAACGCCGCCATGCCCAGGAATAATATTACTGCTGTCTTTAATTCCTGAAACGCGCTTAAACATACTTTCGACCAGATCACCGAGCACAGAGATAATCACAGTCGCTAATGTAATACCGACCATCGACAGCGTGTTTGTAAACCGGATATCAAACCAATCAGCAGTAAACCACGCCACAATCAATGCCGTAATAATGCCACCAATCAACCCTTCAATGGTTTTATTTGGACTGACTGCTGGTGCCATTTTGTGCTTACCAAAACTTTTGCCCGCAAAATAAGCGCCACTGTCTGCAGCCCAAACAATTAAGCAGACAAATAGCACCAACTTAGCACCGTGGTATGGCTCACTCAAAAAGGCTTCTGCGCGTAAAAAAAGGACGCTCCAGAAAAAAGGAAGTAGCGTAAGCACACCAAAAAGGTGCCTAAGTAGATTGGATTTTTCCCACCATGGACGGGATTTAGGATAGGTAATAGCTAAAAAGCTAGAAAACAGCCACCAAGCCACCCCAACACTTAATATCACATAGTGATTCGAGTTCATGTTGGCTAGGCTAACGGCATCAGGGGAAATCAGTAGGTAACTTGCTCCACCAATGATAATGGCGGGTAACAGCGCCAGGTACCTAGATGTCGAATCGATAAACTGCGTCCATTCCCATACACCGACGAGCGCCACAAGGGCCAAAACGGCCATAAATAGGGGGAGTGGCAGTTCAAAAATGCCCAGCATCACCAGTGGAGCTAATATGAGCGCCGTGATAATTCGTTGCTTCAAACTAATGGATCCTTTATTTCTGTTCCATCAATGCCTTAACCTGTTCCCCTGTGCAGCCAAAACGGCGTTCACGGTTAACAAACCAAGTCACTGCTTCAATTAAACTTTCTTCACCAAACTCAGGCCAGTAAATCGGCGTAAAGTACATCTCTGCATAGGCCAATTGCCACAACATAAAATTACTAATACGACATTCACCGCTGGTACGAATGAGCAAATCCACTTCAGGAATATCAGACATCGTTAGCGACTGTGTAATCAGCGTCTCGTCAATCTGATCAGGAGAAAGCTCACCGCTCGCCACTTTGAGCGCGATAGAGCGCATTGCTTCTGTGATATCCCATTTTCCGCCATAGTTTGCGGCGATATTAACGACCATGCCACTGTTTGATGAGGTTAACTCTTCTGCCTGAGCGATTTTTGTTTGTAAGCGTGAGCTAAAACGTGTTTTATCACCAATGACTCTAAGACGCAGATTGTTCTTATGCAGCTTTTTTACTTCTGTGGATAGCACAGTAATAAATAACTCCATCAACACGCCCACTTCAGCTTCCGGACGCCGCCAATTTTCACTGCTAAAGGCAAACAAAGTAACGGCTTTAATACCCAATTTCGCTGCAGTAGAAATCGTTCTTCGGACCGCTGCTACACCATTCTTATGGCCAAATACACGAGGTTTACCTTGTGCTTTAGCCCAACGGCCATTTCCGTCCATAATGATTGCGATGTGTTGGGGTAATACATCAGATGAGAGGGATGAGTTTTGCATAAGAAATTAATTGATTACCAAACTGATAGGGCAAAATAGCATAAAAAAACGCTGCACTGTGAGCACAGCGTTTTAGAAAGGCTAAAAAGAGCGAATTAAACTTCCATTAACTCTTTTTCTTTTGCAGCAAGAACTTCATCAATTCTCTTAATCGCTACATCGGTAAGTTTTTGAATCTCTTCTTGCGCTTTATGATCTTCGTCTTCAGAGATTTCTTTATCTTTCAGTAGAGCTTTTAAGTCGCCATTGGCATCACGACGAATGTTGCGAACCGCAACGCGACCACCTTCGGCTTCACCACGAACAATTTTCACCAAATTACGACGACGTTCTTCGGTCAGTGGTGGCAGTGGTACACGAATAACCGTACCTGCAGACATTGGGTTTAGACCCAAATCAGACATCAAAATCGCTTTTTCAACTTTTGGCGTCAACTCTTTATCAAAAACAGTGATCGCGAGAGTACGTGCATCTTCAGCTACAACGTTAGCGATTTGATTCAGCGGTGTCGAAGCACCATAGTAATCGACAGAAATGCCGGAGAGTAAACTTGGGTGAGCGCGACCAGTACGTACCTTAGAAAGGTTGTTTTTCAGGGCATCTACGCTCTTATCCATACGCTCTTGAGCGTCTTTCTTGATTTCGTTAATCACAAATATCACCTACTTGTTTTTTTGTTTTGGAGTGATTAGTCAGCGGTGCTAATTAGTGTACCTTCCGCTTCACCCATTACCACGCGACGTAGTGCGCCCGGTTTGTTCATATTAAATACGCGGATTGGCATTTTATGGTCACGCGCTAGCGTAAACGCGGCCAAGTCCATCACTTTTAGCTCTTTTTCAAGCACGGTTGTATAAGACAGCTTATCATACAGTTCTGCGTCTGGGTTTGCCACTGGGTCTGCACTAAATACGCCATCTACTTTTGTCGCTTTTAGAACCACATCCGCTTCAATTTCAATACCGCGCAAACAGGCAGCAGAATCAGTTGTGAAGAATGGGTTACCAGTACCCGCTGAGAAGATCACAACACGGCCTTGACGTAGTTGGCTGATAGCATCGGCCCAATTGTAATCGTCACACACACCTTTAAGAGGAATGGCAGACATCACGCGCGCATTCACATAAGCACGGTGCAAAGCATCACGCATTGCCAAACCATTCATTACGGTTGCCAGCATTCCCATGTGGTCGCCCACAACACGGTTCATGCCCGCCTCAGCAAGACCTGCGCCACGGAATAAGTTACCGCCGCCGATGACAACACCCACTTGAACACCCAGTTCAACCAGTTCTTTTACTTCCTGTGCCATGCGATCTAACACCGCAGGATCAATACCAAAACCTTCTTCGCCTTGTAGCGCTTCACCGCTAAGTTTTAACAGGATACGTTGATAGGCTGGTTTAGGGTTCGTAGTCATGGAGCTTACCTTCCAAATAGAGAGTTGTTAATTAACAGTCATGATTTAAAACTGAATACTGAATTCTAAATCATCACAATTAGTCTCAATATGCCATTCGTAAAAAGACCGCAGCCTTGGCTACGGTCTCTTTTTAGGCAAAATCGCTAGGATTAACCTTTTTGAACCATTGCAACTTCTTCAGCGAAGCTAAGTTCTTGAGCTTTCTCAATACCTTCACCAACTTCTAGACGTACGAAGTTAGTAACGGTTGCGCCTTTAGCTTTCAGCATTGCGCCAACAGTTTGAGAAGGATCCATGATGAACGCTTGACCAGTAAGTGATACCTCACCTGTGAACTTAGTCATGCGGCCTTCAACCATTTTCTCAGCAATTGCTGCTGGCTTGCCAGATTGCATTGCGATTTCGATTTGGATTTCACGCTCTTTAGCCACAACTTCTGCTGGTACATCTTCAGGGTTCACGTACTCAGGTTTTGCAGCAGCAACGTGCATTGCTACGTGTTTGATGGTCTCTTCATCCGCTTCACCAGCAACCACAACACCGATACGGTCGCCATGGCGGTATGAACCTACTTTAGCGCCTTCGATGTAATGAACGCGACGGATAGTGATGTTTTCACCAATTTTAGCAACAAGAGCAATACGCGCTTCTTCAAATTTAGCTTGAAGTGCTGCGATATCTAGACGCTCAGCAAGTGCAACCGCTAGAACTTCGTTAGCGAACGCTAGGAAGCTTGAGTCTTTTGCTACGAAGTCAGTTTGGCAGTTCACTTCTAGAAGTGCTGCAAAACCATCAGCTTCTTTAATTAGGATAGTACCTTCAGCTGCGATGTTACCTGCTTTTTTCGCTGCTTTAGCTGCGCCGCTTTTGCGCATGTTTTCAATTGCTAGTTCGATGTCAGCGTTTGCTTCTACAAGCGCTTTTTTACATTCCATCATACCTGCGCCAGTACGCTCGCGCAGTTCTTTTACTAGAGCAGCAGTTACAGTTGCCATTCTCTATTCCTCAGTTGATTCTGGTGGTAAAAATCAGGGGCCGATTGTTTGGCCCCTGATGCTAACTATAACTTGTTCAATGCATCAATCGTGTGACACATATAATCAAGTGTGACTCAGAGCCGCTATTATTCTGCTTCTACGAAACCGTCTTTTGCAGCAGCAAGTGCAGCTGCATCTTTGTTACGACCTTCGTTAACCGTTTCTGCAACAGCATTTAGGTAAAGCTGGATTGCACGGATTGCGTCGTCGTTACCAGGGATAATGTAGTCAACGCCATCTGGGTTAGAGTTAGTATCAACAACAGCGTAAACTGGGATACCTAGGTTGTTTGCTTCTTTAACTGCAATGTGCTCGTGATCTGCATCGATAACGAATAGTGCGTCAGGTAGACCGCCCATATCTTTGATACCACCAAGAGATTTCTCTAGCTTCTCCATTTCACGAGTACGCATTAGAGCTTCTTTCTTAGTTAGCTTATCAAAAGTGCCATCTGTTGCTTGAATTTCAAGCTCTTTTAGACGCTTGATTGACTGACGAACAGTTTTCCAGTTAGTTAGCATGCCGCCCAACCAGCGGTTGTTAACGTAGAATTGGTTGCTTGCGATAGCCGCTTCTTTAACAGCTTCAGATGCTGCGCGTTTAGTACCAACGAAAAGAACTTTACCTTTTTTCTCGCCAACTTTTTGTAGCTCAGCTAGAGCTTCGTTGAACATAGGAACAGTTTTTTCTAAGTTGATGATGTGAACACGGCTACGAGCACCAAAAATGAATGGCTTCATTTTTGGGTTCCAGTAACGAGTCTGGTGACCGAAGTGAACACCAGCTTTTAGCATGTCGCGCATTGATACAGTTGCCATTTAAAAATCCTCTATGGGGTTAGGCCTCCACATTCCCCATGTATCCGACCCCTAACATCTATTCGGTTGTTGCCGATAGTTTTATTGTTGGAGCACCCCGGAACACGTGTCGGAATGTGTGTGATTTAAAGATAATGTGTTTAGAAAGGAAGGTGGGCTTCGTCATTTCAGAAGAAAACGCACTTCGATTCCGGCGCGCTTTATACCATATTTAGCCTTTCTCTGGCTAGAAAAAAATACGACACATCATGGCTTAGGTAAGCTGTAGTTATGCAAACAATTCTTACTTACCGACAGGGATCCCTTGCGATTCATCCATGCACTGCTAGAATAACGCCCATTCGCACAGTTAAGTGCTTAAGAATTAATGCATAGAGAAAGCCGATGTCTGTAAAAATCAAAACTGCTGAAGAAATAGCCAAAATGCGCGTCGCGGGTAAACTGGCTGCCGATGTCCTTGAGATGATTGAACCGCATGTAAAAGTGGGCATCACCACTGAAGAACTTAACCAGATCTGCCACAAGTACATCACTGAAGTACAGCAAGCTATTCCAGCACCATTGAATTACCACGGTTTTCCTAAATCGATCTGTACCTCTATCAATCACATTGTTTGTCACGGTATTCCGGCAACTCAAGATACGCAGTATGGGCAATTACAGCGTCCAGCGGTACTGAAAGAGGGTGATATTCTGAACATTGATATCACGGTTATTAAAGATGGCTACCACGGTGATACCTCAAAGATGTTCTTTGTCGGTGAAGTGTCGCCAGCAGATAAGCGCCTATGTCTTGTTGCGCAAGAGTGTCTTTATATCGGCATGAAGAAGGTCAAACCCGGTGTTCAATTGGGTGAAATTGGTACTGCGATCGAAAAACACATTAAAACCAATAATAAAAATAACCCACGTCTTAAATTTTCGATTGTGAAAGATTATTGCGGCCACGGTATTGGCGCTCAATTTCATGAAGAACCACAAGTGGTTCACTATAAAAACGGCGACAGGACCGTACTGCGTGAAGGGATGATTTTCACTATCGAGCCAATGATTAATGCGGGTAAATTTGGTTGCCGCCTTGATGATGAAGACAATTGGACGGTTTACACTGCCGATGGCAAAAACTCAGCGCAGTGGGAACACACCATTTTGGTTACCGCCACTGGCTGTGAAGTGCTGACGCTGCGTGAAGAAGAAACCATTCCGCGTCTGATGCATAACGCCTAATTACATCGAACCAAAACCTTATCAATCAATATCCCTCTTGCAGGGATATTTTTTTATCTGCAGTGATTTGATACAGTCAGTCTACGTTGTGACATATCACCAGCATGGATTGCCGTTATGCCTTTTCAGTCTCCCCTCACCTTTACTGACACACAACTCACTATCGGCGAGCTTAAACAACAACTTGAACAGTTCACTCAGTATCAGAAACATCAATTTTTGCACCACCATCCGGTCAACGACCTGGTATTAGGCCGCTCTGAATATATGGACCAACTGCTCTACAGGTTATGGGAACATTATTCATTTTCGCAGGTTCCAGACATCAGTTTAGTGGCCGTCGGAGGCTATGGCCGCGGTGAACTTCATCCTCTTTCAGATATCGATATTCTGGTCGTCTCCAATCATACTTTACCCGCTGAACTCGGCAGTAAAATTAGCGAATTCATTACCTTGTTGTGGGATTTGCGTTTAGAAGTGGGCCATGCCGTGCGTACCGTGCAGCAGTGCGCTGAAATTGGCCGTGAAGATTTAACCGTCGCGACAAACTTACAAGAAGCTCGGCTATTATGTGGTAGCGAAGAGACATTTTATAAACTCAAGATGTTGATTCATTCCGAATCGTTTTGGCCAAGCGAAACCTTTTACCGCGCCAAAATTCAAGAGCAGCGCGACCGACACGCTCGTTACCATGACACCACTTATAACCTTGAACCCGATATCAAATCGACTCCTGGAGGCTTAAGAGACATTCATACTTTAAGCTGGGTGGCTAGACGCCACTTTGGTGCAACATCACTGCTTGAAATGAGTCGTTTTGGTTTTTTAACTGATGCTGAATATCGTGAGCTAGTAGAGTGCCAAGACTTTTTATGGCGTGTGCGCTTTGCGCTGCACATTGAATTAAAACGCTATGACAATCGGCTTATTTTTGCTCATCAAGCTCAAGTGGCAGAACATCTGGGCTTTACTGGTGAAGGAAATCGCGCAGTCGAGATGATGATGAAAGAGTTCTACCGTACTCTACGTCGTGTTGCGGAACTCAACAAAATGCTCTTGCGTCTGTTTGATCAAGCCATACTCAATAACGGCGAAGAAGCCGTGGCAGAAATTTTAGATGATGATTTTCAACGTCGTGGCAACTTAATAGAAGCTCGTAAACCAGCGCTTTTCCAAGCTCGCCCTGAAACGATCTTAGATATGTTTATTCATATCGCCAATGATTCCAGCATCGAAAGCGTTGCGCCCACAACCATGCGCCAGTTGCGTACAGCCAGAAGGCGGCTCAATAAATTCCTACACACCATTCCCGAAGCGCGTGAAAAATTCATGGCATTGGTACGTCACCCTAACGCACTACATCGTGCGTTCAGCCTGATGCATAAATTAGGCGTGCTCGCCGCTTATCTTCCCCAATGGAGCCAAATTGTTGGACAAATGCAGTTCGACCTATTCCATGTTTATACGGTCGATGAACACAGCATTCGTCTTCTCAAACACATCAATACCTTTAGCTACGCACAAAATCACGATAAACACCCCATCTGTTGTGAAGTCTACCCACGTCTCCAGAAAAAGGAGATGCTGATTCTGGCCGCTATTTTTCACGACATTGCCAAAGGGCGTGGCGGCGATCACTCTGAAATCGGTGCGGTAGAAGCCTATGATTTTTGTATTGAACACGGTTTATCAAAACCTGAAGCAAAATTAGTCTCTTGGCTGGTACAAAACCACCTCTTGATGTCGGTAACGGCGCAAAGACGCGACATTTACGACCCAGATGTCATTACCGAATTTGCAAAAAAAGTGCGCGATGAAGAGTATCTCGAACATCTTGTTTGCCTAACTGTCGCGGACATCTGCGCTACTAACCCTGAGCTTTGGAACAGTTGGAAACGCACCTTGCTGGCAGAGCTATATCACTCAACACAGCGGGCACTTAGGCGTGGGCTTGAAAACCCGGTAGATGTGCGCGATCGCATTCGCCACAACCAACAAATGGCATCAGCATTGCTTCGTAAAGAAGGCTACAGCGCACGTGAAATTGAAGTGCTTTGGCAGCGCTTTAAAGCCGATTACTTTTTGCGTCACACTCACAAGCAGATCGCTTGGCATTGTGAGCACCTACTCAAACATAGCGACCCAAGCCAACCGCTGATCCTGATGAGCAAAAAAGCCACTCGTGGCGGCACTGAATTGTTTGTTTATACTAAAGATCAACCCGCCCTCTTTGCAACTGTGGTTGCTGAACTGGACCGTCGAAATCTCAATGTTCATGATGCGCAGATCATGTCGAGTAAAGATGGCTACGTCCTTGATACCTTCATGGTACTGGATCAAAACGGCCATGCAATTGACGAAGAGTGTCACCCATCGTTGATCAAACACCTACTCAGTGGGCTAGAAACGGGTTGGCAGAACAAACTGAAATTGCGCCGCACACCACGTAACTTGCAACATTTTAAAGTCAAAACTAAAGTCGATTTTTTACCCACCAAAAGCAATAAACGAACCTTAATGGAATTAGTCGCACTTGATACTCCGGGACTGCTAGCAACGGTCGGAGCCACATTTGCTGACTTAAACATTAACCTGCATGGTGCAAAAATCACCACCATTGGCGAACGAGCAGAAGACTTGTTTATTCTCACCGGTTCACAAGGCGGAAAATTGAGTGAAGAAGAAGAGTGCACGTTACGTGAAATGCTGATTAAAAATGTTTCTGAACTCGCGCCAAATTAAACGGAAAAGGAAAGCGATCTGGTCCACAACTTGAACCATTGATATCACGATGAACTATCTCGGGCGAGCATGGACTGCTACATTGAAATGGTTCATTGATGTGTCACAAAATACAATAGAGGTTGCCTATGTATCCCTACCTCACCGGTTTAGGCATTCAAGATCCTAAACAGATTGAGCGCTATTCACTTCGTCAAGAAGCCCATAAAGATGTGTTGAAGATTTACTTTCATAAGCAGAAAGGCGAGCTGTTCGCTAAAAGCGTGAAATTTAAATACCCTCGACAAGTAAAAAATGTATTGGTCGATAGCGGCAGCCATCAATACAAAGAGGTGACGGAGATCAACCGTAATTTAACCTTGGTGATTGATGAACTAAATAAAATCACTAAGCCGGTTCCTATGAGTGATCTCGATCTGAAGCAAAAAATATTGACTGACTTGCGCCATTTGGAAAAAGTGGTCACGAGCAAAATCGCTGAAATTGAAGCTGACTTAGAGAAGCTAAAATAGTCTCAAGACAGTAAAGTAACTTTAGATACCCAGAGCATCGAATAACCCTGTTTCAGATAACTCTTCACTGACAAAAAAGGTTCCCAAAGGAACCTTTTTTGTTGCTAAGTCTAAGCCGTCAATCAATATTGAACGCTGACAATGTTATAACCAACCCGCCCAAAAGCCGACCCAATACAGCGCAATCGCGGATACAACACCTGCCACGATATCATCGAGCATAATCCCCAAACCACCATGCACTCGTTTATCTAACCAACTGATCGGCCACGGTTTGAGCATATCGAAAAAGCGAAACAGCACGAATCCAGCCACCAGCCATTTCCAATCTAAACTGGGCAATTCAAACAGTGGCACGACTAGCATTGTTATCCAAAAACCGGCAAATTCATCCCACACAATCGAACCGTGGTCATGCACTTTCATGTCGTCAGAAGTCACTTGGCAAATTTTCACGCCCACCAAGCAAGCCAGCACAACCACGGCACAATACACAGTGATAGGTAGCTGTACTAACAGCAAATAAAAAGGCACTGAGGCAAGCGTTCCCATTGTGCCGGGCACGATAGGCGATAGGCCACTGCCAAAACCCGTGGCCAAAAGATGCCAAGGGTTCTTTAATGAGATTAATGCGATAGGGTTTGTCATCCGTTCACCTTAAAATGATCATAGCCGCTTAACTGCCAATTGAGTTTTTTGCCTTGATGCTGGAGCTCGAAAATACCCTGCGGGCGAATTTGGCCAATGCAACTCACCTTACAACCACAATGAGCAAGCGCACTTTCGATGGAACCTCGGTTATGCTCTGGAACAGTGAAACACAACTCATACTCTTCACCGCTGGTTAGTGCATATTGCTGGGCTATTTTTCTCTCGCCCACAAACTGCAACAGCTCTTGCGAAATAGGCAACGCACCGACATCTAAACTCACCCCAACATTTGAACGATGCAAAATATGTTTGAGATCAGACACTAAACCATCGGAAATATCAATTGCAGAAGAAGCCAAATGAAGCAATGCTTGGCCAGCAAGAATTCTTGGCGTTGAGAGATAGTGACGCTTTTCAAGCTCTTGGGCAAAAGGTTTATGGCGTAAGCTTGGGTCAAGAATCACATCGAGCCCTGCTTGGCTATCACCAAGCTCGCCAGTGACGTAAACCCAATCTCCCACTTTGGCTCCACTGCGCAGCAGCGCCAATTCTTGTGGCACAAAACCTTGTACTGTCAAGGTAATGCTCAGTGGTCCTTTGGTTGTATCCCCACCAATTAGCTGAATATTGTAGTAATTCGCAAGTTCGAAAAAAGCATCACAAAAGGGTTTTAGCCATGCTTCATCGACACTAGGTAGAGTGAGTGCGAGCGATACCCAAGCAGGCGTTGCCCCCATCGCAGCCAGATCACTGATGTTAGATGACAATGCTTTATGAGCCACCCAAGCCGGATTCGCATCGGTTAAAAAATGAGTGCCTGCGACTAAGGTGTCGGTACTGATGGCGATCCGAACATTTTCTGGTGCTTTGACCAATGCACAATCATCTCCTAGAGCAAGAGAGACATCTTTACGTTGTGACTGACGGTTAGAGAAATAGGTATCGATTAAATTGAATTCACCGAACATAAAAAATTCCCTGCCCTGAGTTTTTATTATGTACATCATTTCTCATCGCTTAGGGCTTTCGCGGAGAAAGATCCGTCATAAAAAAGGTCAGCGAATGCTGACCTTTTATTTTAAAACGACTTATTATTTTTTGCGTACATGTGGGGCGGCTTTATCAAGCACGCCATTCACAAATTTATGGCTATCTTCAGCAGCAAATACCTTTGCTAACTCAATCGCCTCATTGATGACCACTTTATATGGCACATCATCGCGACGAGTCATTTCGTACATGGCTAAACGAAGTAACGCCAATTCCATCATGTCTAAGTCTTGCATTGGACGAGACACGAAAGGACGCAATTTGCTATCTAGCTCTGTGTGGCTTAGCACTACACCCGTGAGTAGATCACGGAAATATGCAACGTCGGTTTCTGGAGCCGCTAACGCTGGCTCAGCAGCATGATGCTCTTCTTCATCATACTTACCACCCGAGAGGAATTGCTCTTCGATAGTGGCAACATTTTCTTTTGTAATTTGCCAAGAATAAATTGCTTGTAGCGCAAATTGACGTGCATTACGACGTGCGGCTGGTTTCACACTGGCCCCCATTAGGAATCGATTTCTGAAAGAACGTTAATCATCTCAAGCGCGCTTAGTGCAGCTTCTGCACCTTTGTTACCAGCCTTGGTTCCCGCGCGTTCAATGGCTTGATCGATGGTATCAACAGTTAGAACACCAAATGCCACTGGAAGGCTGTATTCCAGAGACACTTGCGCCAAACCTTTATTGCATTCACTGCACACATAATCAAAGTGTGGCGTACCGCCACGAATCACAGTGCCAAGAGACACGATAGCGTCGTATTTACCCGTTTTTGCTACGCGTTGAGCAGTAAGAGGTAATTCGACAGCACCAGGGCAGCGAACAACAGTAATATTGTCATCGCTAACTTGTCCGTGACGCTTTAAAGTATCGATTGCACCAGAAAGCAGGCTTTCGTTAATAAAACTGTTGAAACGAGAAATAACGATAGCAATTTTTGCATTTGGTGCGGGGAAACCACCCTCGATCACTTTCATAAGCCTTCCTTTAACTATATACACAAGTGAGAATCGCCGGATTCTAGCACAATTTTGTGAGCAATATCTAATGGAAATTCGGCTTAGACGGCAAACCAAGCGGCTAATCAGCGAAATAATAAAGGAAGCGTTGGGCTTCCTTTATTGGTTTTATTACGGTGTATTTTTAAATGTGACCTTAGGTTCTAAGCGCTAAAACGAGATGACGTTATTGGCAAACATACTCAGTCACATTCAAGCCGAAACCGCCTAAAGCGTGATACTTTTTATTGGCTGAAGAGAGTAAACGCATATCACGAACACCTAAATCCGCCAGAATTTGTGAACCAATCCCCACACGGCGTGAAGTACCTTGTTTTTTCGCTAAAGTAGGCGCTTGGCCTTTGTCTTGTTGCTCAAACATTTTAACGCGATGGATCAATAAGTCGCTCGACTCTTCATTACCTAAAATGACCAATACGCCGCCCTCTTGGCCGATACGCTGCATCGCTTTATCTAAAGTCCAACTGCGTTCAGCATTGCGATCACTGCGCAGCAAATCGGTAAAGGTATCGTGCAGATGAACTCGCACCAATGGCGCTTGACCATCCAATGTGCCTTTTTGCAATGCGTAGTGGATCTGATTATCAATCACGTCGCGGTAAGTGATCAGTTCAAATTCACCGTATTCTGTCGGCAACTTGCACTGTGCAACACGCTCAATGGTCGTCTCTGTATTGTTACGGTATTCAATCAGATCAGCAATCGTACCGAGTTTTAAACCATGTTGCTCGGCAAACACTTCAAGATCAGGGCGACGCGCCATGGTGCCATCATCATTTAAAATTTCGACGATCACAGACGCGGGCTCTAATCCCGCAAGGCGCGCTAAATCACAACCGGCTTCCGTATGCCCAGCGCGAGTTAAAACGCCCCCCTCTTGTGCAGCCAGTGGGAAAATGTGACCAGGTTGCACTAAGTCTGAAGCTTTCGCCTCTTTCGCCACCGCAGCTTGTACCGTCACGGCGCGATCGGCCGCTGAAATGCCGGTAGTTACGCCTTCGGCCGCTTCAATCGAGACGGTAAAATTGGTGGTGTATTGAGCATTATTATCCTGCACCATAGGAGCCAAGCCTAAACGCTGACAACGAGCTTTAGTCATGGTTAAGCAGATCAGGCCACGACCAAATTTAGCCATAAAATTAATCGCTTCAGGAGTAACGTGCTCGGCGGCCATGATCAAGTCACCTTCGTTCTCACGATCTTCGTCATCCATTAAAATGACCATTTTCCCAAGACGAATATCTTCAATGATCTCTTGCGGGGTACTTATTGGCATACTCTATTTTCCTATCGCTGAACTATTTTCCGCACAGTCCCTGACTTAGATTTATCCACGACCGTGGTGGCATGGGACAATGCGCGGTTTACGCAAAACCATTTTGTTGTAAAAATGCTAAGCTAATTTTCGACTCTGGTGTCTCTTCATCTTGCTGGTTTTGCAGCAAACGCTCCATATAACGCGCGAGTACATCCACTTCCAAATTCACTTTACGCCCGACATGAAATGCATCAATGGTCGTTTCGGCAGAAGTGTGAGGCACTATGGTCAGCTTAAAGGCATTCTTTCTTAAATCATTCACAGTGAGGCTGATACCATCTACTGTAATTGAGCCTTTTTCAGCCACGTATTTATTCAATGCCGGTGGGATCGCTACCCAAAACTCTATCGAACGACCAACGGGATTACGTTCAATGATTTCACCAACACCGTCAACGTGCCCAGAAACAATGTGTCCACCAAAACGAGTGGTGGGCAACATGGCTTTTTCTAGGTTGACCTTGTCACCAACTTGATAGTGAGCAAACCCGGTTTTGTTGAGCGTTTCTAGTGAGAGATCCGCTGTATATTGAGTGCTGTTATAATCTACCACGGTCAAACAGACACCATTTGTGGCAATACTATCACCAAGTTTGACATCGCTCATATCAAGATGACCGACTTTCACGGTCACACTGATGTCTTCACCTTTGGGTGTAATCGCGGCAAGTGTACCTACCGCCTCGATAATTCCTGTAAACATGCTATTTATCTTTTATTTTAGGTACGGCAATGATCCGAATATCCGGCCCAACTTGTCGTACATCTTTGATGATTAACTCTAGCGTATCCGCCATGGAAGATAGCCCCAAAGCACCAAATAGCCCCCGACCATCACTACCCATGATTTTAGGCGCTAAGTACAAAATGATCTCATCGACCAATTGGGCTTGGATCAGTGAACGAGCCAGTGTGGCACCAGCTTCTACCCAGAGATGATTCATTTGTGACTGCTCAGCTAAATAAGCTAAGGTATCCGCTAACTCAAATTGTGTCTGGTTGCTATTGAGCAATGACGTATGTTCAGTGCCAAGCACCAATACTTCACCGGAATGTTGATACAGCTTTAGACCATCATGGAGTTGGTTTTGCCTGTCAAGAATGACTCGCACTGGTTGGCGTAACTGATGTTGTGGGTAGTTCACTTGCACTGATGGAGGCAGTTCATCCCAACGCACAGTCAATGAAGCATCATCTTCAATCACTGTTTTGCTGGTCGATAAAATCCCACCCGCTTTGGCGCGAAATTTTTGCACATCTCGCCGCGCGGCCGCTGAAGTGATCCATTGACTCTGACCATTATTGAGTGCCGTTTGTCCATCAAGACTTGCGGCCATTTTCAATTGGACAAAGGGCATCCCACTTGTCATGCGTTTAATAAAACCCGGATTGAGCGCGATGGCATCCGCTTCTAACAAACCGACTTCGACTTCAATCCCAGCGTCACGCAACATTTGAATACCACGCCCAGCGACTTGAGGATTCGGATCTTGCATTGCGCAAATCACTTTCGCCACTTTGGCGTTAATCAAGCCTTCAGCGCAAGGCGGTGTACGGCCATGATGCGAGCAAGGCTCTAAAGTGACATAAGCGGTAGCGCCTTGCGCTTGCTCGTTTGCCATGCGCAAGGCGTGTACTTCGGCATGCGGCTCACCAGCACGCGCATGAAAACCTTCACCAACAATCTGCTCTCCTTGAGTGATCACGCAGCCGACATTGGGGTTAGGTTGAGTGGTAAAAACGCCACCTTTGGCAAGCTCAATGGCTCGCGACATCATTTGATAATCAAAAGGAGTAAACATAAGCGATTAATCTTCCAGCTTCGCGATTTCTTCACCAAACTCACGAATATCTTCAAAACTGCGATACACGGAGGCAAAGCGGATGTAAGCGACTTTATCGAGTACTTTGAGCTGCTCCATCACCAAGTTACCAATCATTTTACTTGGGACTTCTCGCTCACCAGTAGCTCGCAACTGAGATTTAATCATACTGATTGCAAGCTCAATCGCATCGGCGCTGACGGGGCGTTTTTCTAATGCTCGCTGTATACCACCGACCATTTTATCTTCGTTAAACGGTTCACGATTTCCATTTGATTTGATGACTCTTGGCATCAAGAGCTCGGCCGATTCAAACGTGGTAAAACGTTCATTACATGCCAAACATTGACGGCGACGGCGCACTTGATGGCCATCTGCGACAAGACGAGAATCAATCACTTTGGTGTCGTTCTCTGAACAAAAAGGACAATGCATATCACCTCCATAGCAATGAGCATCAGTGTACCGGAATTAGTACGCAAGTTGAACGCAAAAGGGGCATCAGCCCCTTTTCAATCTCTATTTTGTTAACAACCACACTTTGCGTTATCCATAACGAAAAGAACTTAACGACGTGATAAGTAATTGGCTTTGCCAACCCACTTGTAACTGGTCAACTCTTCTAAGCCCATCGGCCCGCGAGCGTGCAATTTTTGGGTCGAAACGGCCACTTCAGCGCCTAAACCAAATTGAGCCCCATCGGTAAAACGCGTCGAAGCATTGACATACACTGCAGCAGAGCCCGCGGAATTAATAAACAGCTCTGCATTAAATAGGTCATTTGTCATGATAGCATCCGAATGGCTTGCATTGTGTTCACGCATATGTTCAATCGCTTGCTGCACGTCATCGACCACTTTGACGCCCAAAGTGTAACTTAGCCATTCGGTGTCAAAATCGCCTTCAACGGCCTCTCTCAACTGTTTCGCATGGCTCATGCAGGCTTGGGCTTTTGGCTCTACAACGAAGGTCACTTGATCATTAAGTCGTAGCACCAGTTTTGCCAAAAATTCACTCGAAATCGCTTGATGAACCAGCAAAGTATCCAGTGCGTTGCACGCTGAAGGGCGCTGAATTTTTGCGTTTTCAATCACCTCGACTGATTTATCTAGATCCGCAGACTGATCAACAAAAATATGGCTAATGCCAAAACCACCAATAATCACCGGAATGGTGCTGTTTTCTTTGCACATTTTATGTAGGCTAGCGCCGCCGCGCGGAATGATCATATCAACATATTCATCAAGCTTGAGCAGCTGTGAAACCAGTTCGCGATCCGGTTTCTCAATATACTGCACCGCAGCGGCTGGAAGTTGCGCTTTTTCTAGCGCCGATTGAATAACGTTGACTAGCGCCATATTGGAGAAAAAGGTCTCTTTCCCTCCCCGTAAAATACTGGCGTTACCCGTTTTTAAACACAATGCAGCAATATCAATGGTTACATTCGGACGCGCTTCATAAATAACGCCCACCACACCTAACGGTACTCGGCGGCGAGACAATGACAATCCGTTTTCAAGCACTCGGCTATCGATTTCACTACCGACAGGGTCATTGAGATTAATCACATTACGCACGTCATTAGCAATGGCTTGCAGGCGTGATTCATTGAGCAATAGGCGATCAAGCATGGCATCGTTCAACCCGGCTTGGCGGGCCAGTTCGATATCTTGAGCATTCGCTTTTAAAATCGCGACGCTCTGCGCCTCCAGTTCATCGGCAATGATCGCTAATGCATTGTTTTTTTGTGTCGTTGAAACGGTAGCGAGCTGGAAAGCGGCCTGTTTGGCGGCTTTACCCATTATGGTTAAATCCACTTTCTTTTCCTTACTATTCTTGGATCACAACAAGATCATCGCGATGAATGACTTCTGAGCCATAATCGTAACCTAAAATGCCTCCGATATCTTTGCTGTGTTTGCCCGCGATTTTGGCTAAGTCTTGGCTGGAATAAGCGGCGATGCCACGGGCAATTAATACGCCTTGTTTATCGGTTACTCGCGCCACTTCACCACGTGCAAAAGTACCACTGACATTCACTACCCCTTTCGCTAATAAGCTACTGCCATTCGCGACTACAGCGTTGACGGCTCCGCCATCAATGACAATGTCACCAGAAGCGGCAGGACCCGCTAAAATCCAGCGTTTGCGGTTTTCTAACGCTTCGGTACATGGCAAGAAACGGGTGCCTTGCGGCGCATCACTTAAAGAATCAAAAATAACGTTGCTGGCACGCCCTGCGGCGATAATGACTTCAATCCCTGCACGACGAGCAATATCAGCGGCCTGAAGCTTAGTTGCCATACCTCCGGTGCCAAGCGTAGTACCACTACCCCCAGCGATTTTACGCAAGGTATCATCAATGGTTTTGACTTCTTTAATCAGTTCAGCGTTAGGATCTTTACGCGGGTCTGCGGTGAATAGCCCTTTTTGGTCAGTCAGCAGCAATAGTTTATCGGCACCACATAAGATACCGACCAAGGCTGACAAATTGTCGTTGTCACCCACTTTGATTTCACTGGTTGCCACTGCATCATTTTCGTTGACCACAGGAATAATATCGTGCTCGACCAAAGCATTAATGGTATCTCGCGCATTCAAAAAACGCTCACGATCTTCTAGATCGGCACGAGTCAGTAGCATTTGACCTATTTTAATCCCATAGATGGCAAAAAGAGATTCCCATGCTTGAATCAGTTGACTCTGCCCAACCGCAGCAAGCAACTGTTTGCTAGCCATTGCGTTGGGGAGTGCGGGGTAACCTAAGTGTTCTCGACCAGCGGCAATTGCGCCCGACGATACAATCACCACTGAGTGGCCTTGCTTTTTCAGTTCAGCACATTGACGGACAAGCTCAACCATATGAGCTCTATCTAACGCCAAAGTACCACCGGTTAATACACTGGTTCCTAGCTTCACAACGATTGTTTGAAGTTGCACCGCTTTTCCGCTTTGTTGATTCGTTGTCATGATTTCTTCTGAAATGGAAAACACATAAGAGCTGATGTTTTAGCAATCAAAGCAATAATTCACAAGTAGAAAAGGTGCTAAAAAGCACCTTTTTCATCACGAGGGTAAGGGGATAACGAAAATCAGACGAATTCAGCGGAATCTTGTGCAATCTCAACACTCAATTCAAAGCGCTCATAGAGACTCGCTACTAATTTGGCATGAAACTCTTCTTGGGTACGTTTGACTTCAGAAAATACGGATTTAGGAATTGCGTCGGCATCCCACGCACCAGCCAAGTTGTAACGTCCTGTATGATACTTAGCCTCAAACCCTGATTCTTTCTTAGTAAGTTCCAGCCACCAGCCCCAAAACTCTCGTTTCTCTGGGGATTTTTTGTCATTAACGCAAGACGCAAGGCAATCAAATAAGTAGTGATCCTCACGACATTGGCCTTCTCGTAAATAAGGTCCAATAGCTTTTAAAGCAGACAATAAGCGATAATGAGTCGGGGTGTGGGTCATTTCTGACATATTGACTCTCCATTTCAATGTTAAGAACGATCATTATTTTTATTAATCATATGCTTGTTACCGCATACCAATATCATGCTTAACTAATTTAGTAGAAAAGTCACCTAAATAGCTCATCTTCTAACCACTTTATCGCTAAATCGAGGGATTGCTCATATCCTTGTGTAATTGTTTTGCTTTTTATCTGTTTCGCTTTGCCATATTCACTAAAAATTGCAACTAATTGATTATCCGAATAGGGTGAAATGGGATCACCTTCTAATCCTAAAGCCAAAATCGGAACTTTAGTTCGCCTACTGGTTAAAAAACCTTGCACTTTCAGTGACCACGCTCGCATCAACCCAGCAAGGCTATTAATATCCACCACGTCTTTACCTAAACGAGACGCCAGCACATCAATATACATTTTGGGCATTTTTTTCAATTTTTCTGGCGAAGCTAAAATATCGTGGATAGGTGCACCTAATGAAACACAAGCCTTGATTTTATCTTGCTCTAGAAAAGAGAGCCTGATCATGGAGTTACCACCAAATCGAAATCCAACAAGCCCCACTTTTCGATGATCAACCCAAGGCAAGCTTTCCAGTTCATTGAGTACGGCTTGATGCAGACATGAAGAATCTTCAGTTAAGGGCCAGTGGGAGCTATGACCTACGGAGGGCATATCAATGGTTAACATCGCAATATCTCTAGGCGCGAGATAATCTCTAAACAAACGCCACATATCCGTCTGCAAACTGTCTAAACCGGCGCTAACCAAAACGACCGGATGAGGCCTATCGGTATTGGGCAAATGCAAATTAGCGACTATTTTTTTGTTCTTATAGGGTACTTCAATCTGCTTAATCACATAACGAGTCAATTTGGCCGCTTCGTTATAAGCGCTGTTTGACAGTATCTGCGCCTGCAAGGATAAATTATCATTTTTTAGATGCGGATAACCAGCAATGCTAAAGCAGAGCGACGCGGAAAAAAGTTCATTGGCCGCCTCTTCGTCTTGCTTGTCATTAGCGCGCTTTTGGTGACGCATGCCCAGCTTAGTCCACTCGTATGCCCAGTTACCACTGTGATAGCCCATAACCGTATCTAACCAATCCGCTTCGGTTCGCGAATGTTTCGAAGAGGCAATGCGGGCGAGAACTTCTTCTTGCTCTACAGGATCAACACCTTGCCATATCCACTGTAAACGCCTGAGATTTCGATACCAAACGTACCCTTCTTGTTGTTTTTTAAGATCCAAAATTTCTTGGCTACTTGGCATATAGCGAATTAATGCCGAGGTTTCTTGAGCTTGCTTGTGTTTCTGGAACAAGGTTTCAGAAAGATTTTGGCTGTTAGATTCAGACATAAGTCGATTCAATTGAGAGCGGTGCTCTAATAGTAATAAAAAAAATGGCCCGATAAAGGGCCATTTTCAAATAAACGCAAGAAAAGCATTACTTTTGTTTACGGTTAATCGGTTCTGCGTATTGAATCGTCATATCCCATGGCTGCTCAATCCACGTATCTTGAGCAATATCCACAACATAATCATCTAACAAGCTTACGCCAGAAGGCTTCGCACACACCGCAATCAATTTCGCTTTAGGATACATTTCACGTAGCTTACGTGCGGTATCACCACTATCGACCAAATCTTCAACAATTAAGAAACCTTCGCCGTCACCTTCAGGTGCTTTGATCACTGTCATGTCACGCTGATGATCATGATCGTAACTTGAAATGCAAATCGTATCGACATGGCGAATACCTAATTCACGCGCCAATATGGCACCAGGAACCAGACCACCACGGCTCACCGCCCAAATACCTTTCCATTGCTCTGCAGGCATCTGTTTTTCTGCCAATTGACGACAGTAAGTCTGCATGTTGTCCCAAGTGATAACGAATTTATTGCTCATTGTTGTAAACCTAATTATTTAAATAATCTGTGTCGTTCATTACATTGCAGAGGCGATATACTTAAAGATGAAGATGGCTGACATCACCCACACACTCATCGATACACTGCGCCCTTTGCCACTAAATAGTTTGATAGCCGCATAAGCAATGAAACCAAGAGAAATACCTTCTGCGATAGAGAATGTCAGCGGCATTAATAAACAGGTAACGACGACAGGAGCCGCTTCTGTTAAATCGCGCCAATCAATACTGACCAAACCAGAAAGCATCAAAATTGCCACGTAAAATAATGCACCAGACGTAGCGTACGCAGGGATCATTCCAGCTAATGGCGAGAAGAATAATGCAAGTAAGAACAAAATGCCAACAACGACTGCAGTCAGCCCTGTGCGCCCGCCAGCAGCAACACCCGCCACACTTTCAATGTAAGAGGTTGTGTTTGATGTACCTAGCAGGGCACCGACTGACGTAGCAGTAGAATCGGCAAGCAATGCTTTATTTAGACGTGGGATTTTACCATCTTTGCCAATCAAATCTGCCTTTTGCGCCACACCAACTAAGGTGCCAGCCGTGTCAAATAGATCGACAAACAGAAACGCAAATACCACTGAAATCATACCCACTTCAAAAATGGCGGAGAAATCAAGCTGCAAAAAAGTTGGCGCAATACTTGGTGGTGCCGACATAATGCCATGCCACTGAACGTCACCAAACACTAAACCAAGGCCAGTAACCGCAAGAATCGCGATCATTACGGCACCCTTTAAACCACGATGAACCAAAGCAATCGTCAGGAAGAAACCTATCGCACCGAGTACAGCAGGAAGAGAAGTAATTGCGCCGACAGAAACCAAAGTTGCAGGGTTATCAACCACAATACCTGCATTTTTCAGGGCAATAAAGGCAAGAAAAAGTCCAATACCGGCCGAGATCCCCGTTCGTAATGACATCGGAATCGAACCGATGATCCACTCACGGATTTTAAAGATACTAAGAAAAATGAACAGCACACCAGAAACGAATACCGCCGCCAGCGCAACTTGCCATGTATATCCCATGCCGAGCACAACGGCGTAAGTAAAAAATGCGTTTAACCCCATACCCGGAGCCTGCGCAATTGGGTAGTTGGCAACAAAGCCCATGATGAAACAGCCAATAGCCGCCGCAAGACACGTAGCAACAAATACTGCACCACGGTCCATGCCGGCATCCGCTAAGATCGCAGGGTTAACAAAGATAATGTATGCCATCGTGAGAAATGTCGTTATTCCTGCGATAACCTCAGTGCGCACGTTTGTGCCATATTCACTAAGTTTAAATAGCCTTTCGAGCATGATCGAGTCCTATAAGGGTAAAAAGTAAACGGTTGCGTAATCGATTGGCTGTGGATTATAGAGAGATCAGATCACAAATTCCAGATAGAATTAAGGCTGTAATATGCTTTTATTAATGGCTTATGAACCTAGTCGCGCTTCATTTCTTCAAAAAGAAAAAGCGGATTTCCATATCGTATTGCCATTGAGCCGTAAAGGAAGTGCTGAACCTTGAGATAAAAAAACGCCACCTCATCTGAGGTGGCGGCGAATCATTTTAGCCAAACTGACTACAAAAAAATTCCAATATCTAGGGGGTGAACATACGGTTCAAATAACATGCTTAAAGTCTTAATAACCAAAGCTTGTTGGGTAAGCAAAGTTGCCAGTGTAAACAGACTTGTTTGTCCAGAACATTGCAGATGGTAAACCTTTCATAACTATCACCTTATAAAATCAATTGAACATAAATTTGATTTCTCGGTTCCATGGAGGCGATAAACGGACTCATCCTTTGAGCATTTTTTCTTCGCTTTCGAAGTTGGTTACAAATATACCACCAAGAAATTAAATTACAATATTTAGCGTGATAAAAATCACATAATTTTATTTTAATGATCTACATCAACAGATTTAAGTAATTAAATTACACAAATATCAGCAAAAAATGATTATTAGGCGGTAAGGGGAAGAATCTCATCGCCGATTGTGTCATCTCTTCTATACGCTACAGTCGATTTAATGTGACACCAATAAAACAATTCTCAAGCGGTGAGGCTACTCGCTGATTGTCGAGAGTGGTATGCTGTCCACCACTACAAGTCATGCTCAGATCTAGTCGATATCGCTACCAAAGAAACATTTCGCCTGTTCATGATCTGGCAAGCTCGAATAAAAGGAGTATTCCGTGTCTGAGTTCTATTCTGAAATCAGTAAATTGTCATCGGCACCCGTATGGCAATTTTTCGATAAAATCTGTTCCATTCCTCACCCGTCTAAGCATGAAGAAGCCTTAGCCCAGCACATCATCCAGTGGGCGACAGAGCAGGGTTTAGCGGTACGCCGAGATCCAACCGGCAACGTTTTCATAAAAAAACCAGCGACAGCTGGCATGGAACATAAGAAAGGTGTGGTTCTACAAGCTCATATTGATATGGTGCCGCAAAAAAACGAAGACACGCAGCACGACTTTGCTAAGGACCCTATCCAACCGTATATCGATGGCGAATGGGTAACGGCCAAAGGAACCACTTTAGGTGCCGATAACGGCATGGGTATGGCAGCATGTTTGGCTGTTCTCGCGTCAAAAGAGCTCAAGCACGGTCCTATTGAAGTGTTACTGACGATTGATGAAGAAGCGGGTATGACTGGTGCTTTCGGCCTTGAAGCGGGTTGGTTAGAAGGAGAGATCCTGCTCAATACTGATTCAGAACAAGAGGGCGAAGTATATATGGGCTGTGCTGGTGGTATTGATGGCGCAATGACTTTTAATATCCAACGACAAGCCATGCCTGCTGGTTACGTAACACATCAATTGATTTTGAAAGGGTTAAAAGGAGGTCACTCTGGGTGTGACGTCCATACTGGCCGTGGGAATGCTAACAAGCTACTGGCTCGCTTTCTTGCTAGTCACGCACAAGAACTTGATTTACGTTTGATCGAGTTTCGCGGTGGTAGCCTACGTAACGCCATTCCTCGAGAAGCGTTTGTCACCGTGGCCATTCCTGCCGAAAATGGGGTAAAACTGGATGAGCTATTTAGCTCCTATACCCAGCTAGTGAAAGAAGAGCTTGGACGCGTCGAAACGGGAATTGTCACTTTCAACAACCCGCAAGACAATGCGGAAAATGTCTTCGCTCTTGTTGATCAACAACGTTTTATTGCCGCATTAAATGCGTGTCCAAACGGTGTGATCCGGATGAGCGATGAAATTGAAGGCGTGGTTGAAACCTCATTGAATGTCGGTGTGATTACTACACAAGAAAACTCTGTGACTGTGTTATGCCTTATTCGTTCTCTGATTGATTCAGGTCGCCAACAGGTTGAAAGCATGCTCAAATCCGTTGCTGAGCTAGCGAATGCGGAAATTGCCTTTACTGGTGCTTATCCGGGCTGGAAACCAGATGCCGATTCAGAGATCATGGCTATTTTCAGAGACATGTACCAAGGTATTTACGGTCATAAACCGAATATCATGGTGATCCATGCTGGCCTAGAATGTGGTCTTTTCAAAAAACCTTACCCAGAAATGGATATGGTTTCGTTTGGCCCAACCATTAAATTCCCTCACTCACCGGATGAGAAAGTGAAGATCGACACAGTCGACCTTTTCTGGGAGCAAATGGTTGCCCTACTAGAGCATATTCCAGCGAAAGTTTAACCCACTCTGATGTCGAATTCTTCAACCAGCGTGTAATAGCAAGTTGATGAATATCTTGCTTTGGCAGCGGAATTCGGCATCAATCCTTACCTCTTTTTCTATCAATTAATTTTATCGATAAGGCAAATTAATTTCATTAGCGCACATTTTTTGTGACTGCTAGAGTTCGCCCCCTTGAAGTTCCTAGAGTTATTCACCACACTCTCTTCAAGCGATAACACCATTTAAAAGTTGTATCGGGGATGCGGCTACTCCTTAGCGGCGTCTTACATTCTCCAAAAATATTGAAACTGCGATGAAAGAAAAAATGATTGTCGGATGGCGAGAAACTCTCAGCCTTCCAGGGTTAGGTATTGATCAAATTAATGCCAAAGTCGATACCGGAGCCCGCACGTCGTGCTTACACGCATTTAAGGTAGAGAGCTTCATCAAGGAAGAGACTCTTTGGGTTCGCTTTTGGATCCACCCTGTGCAGCGCAATAATGACAAGGTCACAGTGTGCGAAGCTAAAGTCATTGATGAACGAATCGTCCGTGATTCCGGTGGCCATGAAGAGTCACGTTACGTTATTCAATCAGACGTCAGTTTGGGCGGCCAAACTTGGCCCATTGAAATAACGTTAACCAATCGCGAAAATATGGGTTTTCGTATGCTATTAGGTCGCACCGCAATGCACCGTCGAATTTTAGTTAATCCAACTAAATCGTTTTTAATCGCTTTCGAGGAGAGCAAATAATGAAAATTGGTATTCTGTCACGTAATGCTTCGTTGTATTCAACCAAGCGTCTGATTGAAGCGTGTAAAAGCCGTGGCCACCAAGTCAAAGTGATTGATGGGCTGCGTTGCTATATGAATATCAATTCTGAAAAACCCGAAATTCACTTTAAAGGTGAAGAGTTAGCGGGTTTTGATGCAGTCATTCCTCGTATTGGTGCATCCGTTACGTTTTACGGTACTGCGGTATTACGCCAATTTGAAATGATGGGGGTTTATCCCGTCAATGAATCTGTGGCTATTAGCCGTTCCAGAGATAAACTTCGCTCAATGCAGCTATTGTCTCGTCGCGGCATTGGTATGCCAATTACTGGTTTCGCCAGCAAACCCGATGATGTCAAAGACTTACTCGACATGGTCGGAGGAGCACCGGTAGTAATTAAATTACTTGAAGGAACTCAAGGCATCGGTGTAGTGTTAGCGGAAACACGCAAAGCAGCAGAAAGTGTGATCGAAGCGTTCATGGGCTTGAAAGCCAATATCATGGTGCAAGAGTACATCAAAGAGGCTGGTGGCGCCGATATTCGCTGTTTCGTTATTGGCGACAAAGTTATCGCAGCCATGAAACGGCAAGGTGCCGATGGTGAGTTTCGCTCTAACCTACACCGCGGCGGAACCGCCTCTTTGGTAAAAATCACCCCTCTAGAACGTAAGACGGCTATCGATGCGGCGAAGATTATGGGTCTCAATGTTGCGGGGGTGGATCTTTTGCGATCGGAACGTGGCCCATTAGTGATGGAAGTCAATTCATCGCCAGGTCTTGAAGGTATTGAAGCCGCTACTGGTAAAGATATCGCCGGGTTGATTGTCGAATTTATTGAAAAAAATGCGGCAACGAAAGGGACAAAAACACGTGGCAAAGGTTAGGAAAAACACAGCATTTCATTTCCTGGGGGATTCAGTTCCCCCAGGAACGCGCAAGGCAATGGAGCTAGAAGCGGCTAAGCTTTATACACACTCGCCACTCTCTATCCCTATCGAAATCATTAATGGAATATCCACTGGCCCAACCTTAATGGTCAATGCCGCCATCCATGGTGATGAACTGAACGGCGTTGAAATAGTCCGTCAACTGATCAACTCCATCGACCCGCAAAAACTAAAAGGGACACTGATTGTTGTCCCCATCGTCAATGCCTTTGGCTTTATTCATAAATCTCGCTACCTTCCTGATCGACGCGATCTCAATCGCTGCTTCCCTGGAAGTGAAACTGGCTCCCTCGCCTCTCGCATTGCACATACTTTTTTTTCCCAAGTCGCTTTACGTTGTGATTACATCATTGACCTGCATACTGGTGCTATTCATCGCACGAATTTGCCACAAATCCGCGCCGATCTCACTAATCCTGAAACCTTACGTATTGCCCAAGCATTTGCAACCCCAGTGATCATCGACTCTCCACTGCGTAATGGCTCGCTCAGAAGTGAAGCGGAGAAATCAGGCATCACAGTATTAACTTATGAAGCAGGTGAAGCGCTAAAATTTGAACCTATTGCCATCAATGCGGGTATTGTCGGTGTGAAACGCACCATGCAAGCCATTGGTATGATGCGCAAAAGTCGCAAGGCCGTACCGACATCGATCATCGCAAAATCAACCAGTTGGCTCAGAGCCGAAAGCGATGGCATCTTGCGCACTGTGGTGACGCTTGGTGACAAGGTCGAGAAAGGACAAGTGCTTGCCTATATCAACTCACCGCTTGGTCATGTCGAAGTCGAATTAAGAGCCAATAAGGGGGGTATTGTGATTGGCCAACAAACTCTGCCTCTTGTTAATGAAGGAGATGCCGTATTCCATCTCGCCTACTTCTCGCAAAGCGATGAGATGGTTGAGCAAGTCGTGGGCGATTTTATTGAAGAGGTCGCAGACAGCGATTTAGAACCTCTAACCACGGGACACTTGATGCCACCGTCGATGGTCTAAATAGTCGATAACTCTAAACAATAGAGACACAAAAGTTCAATAATAAAGCCCTTATTCAAAGGGCTTTATGCTGTCTAAGCGTGAGTGGGATGAAGAAAGTAACTCATTAACCGAACGAAGCCCAAATCACCGTAGCCACTAATACAGGGCAGACAAATTTCACGTACCAAGGCCAGATTTTACCAAACCAACCCAATTGGAACTCAGGGAAACCTTGCTCTAACTCTTTGACCTTCGCCTGACGACGCCATACCCAACCGCCAAATAGGCAGAACATCAGCGCTGCTGTCGGCTGCAAATATTGCGTCGCAACCGTTGCCACTAAGCCAAATAGCGCACCAAAGTTATAAACAATAACGACACTGACTAGCGCAATTAACGCGCCTAATACCCAGCTTGTTGGTGCGCGTTTCGTATTAAAACGCTCGCTGACTAAGGCTACAGGGCATTCCAGCATAGAGATAGAAGAGGTTAACGCGGCGATCGTCAGTAAAGTGAAAAATACGATAGCAAACACCTGCCCCATCCAACCAAGGCTATCAAACATCAATGGCAACACGGTAAAAACGAGCGTGTCTGAATTTAGTAAAGAACCGTCAGCGGCATAGATTTCCACACCTTTATGCATCGCAACAAACATCGCAGGCAACACAACAAGGCCAGCAATGAAAGCCACGGCAGTATCAACTAAAGTCACATTTAGTGCCATCTTCGGCAGGTTTTCTTGCTTACTCAGATAAGAGCCGTAAATCAACATCGAGCAGCCACCAATGGTTAATGAAAAAAAGCCTTGTCCCATTGCCGCCAGTAAAAGATGTCTGTCAAACACCTTTGAAAAATCAGGGACCAAATAGTGTTGTAAACCTTCCATCGCACCAGTTTGCATCATGATGTAAACAAACAGCACACCAAACAGTACAAACAATGCAGGCATTAAACGCGTTGACCATTTTTCAATCCCGTCTTTAACACCACCTTGCACGATTAGAATCGTCAAAATATAAAACACTAAGGTTCCGAATAAGTTACGCTCAACACTAAACCCTTTCAACCAAGCTGTGATTTCCACAAAACCCAATAACTCTGTCATCGCACCGAGTAAAAAGCAGATTAGCCAGCCACCGACGATGCTGTAAAACGCCAGTACCGCACTCGGAACACTCAAACCAATCCAACCGACAAAGCCACCGACCATTTTACCTAGTGGATGAGGCGTTAATGAGCGCATGCTATCAACAGGGTTTGCTTGCCCAAAACGGCCTATCGCCATTTCAACCACTAACATAGGGAAGGCAACGACCATGATCATCACCAAATAAACCAATAAGAATGCGCCGCCGCCGTTGCTTGCCGCTTGGGTTGGAAAGCCCCAGATATTACCTAGGCCAACTGCCGCACCCGCCGCCGCAAGAATAAAACCAAGACGTGAACCAAAATGTTCACGAGAATCAGACTGTGTCATACCACTCACACAAATATCAATAGACTAGTTAGCTAGTACGGTAATACAGACGATCAAATAGAGCAATTACACTGCTTATTTATTAAACAAGCATTGCAAAAATAAACAGAATTTACTGCGTAAAGATTATTGAACAGGCAATGTTAACGGGAGATTAGAGGTGAATTTTTGCACGAGATAACGACCTCTTCCTTGTGCTTTGACTGCATAAAGTGCTCTATCAGCCACATGAAAGAAATCTAGATAGTGATTCAACTGTGGGGTATCAATTTCAACCCCTCCAACGCTGATTGAAAGCGTCTTCTTCGCCGGGGAAAATTGGTGGGTGATGCGCAGCGATTCAACCGATTCGATCAGTCGTTTAGCATAAGCTTGACCATCAATTTCGATGTCGCTCGCCAAAACTACACAAAACTCTTCTCCACCAAATCGAGCAACCAGTTTTTCACCGCCAAAATCCAATTTTTTTAAGCTGGTCGCAACAGATTTCAATGCTTCATCACCCTCTAAGTGGCCGTAGTGATCATTGAACAATTTAAAATAGTCAATATCGATTAAAAACAATACGATA
>NZ_CAWNHY010000112.1:0-5306 GCF_963874335.1 Vibrio sp. V10_P2A27P122
AAAGATACGGATTATATGAATATAGGTTTAATCATTGCTCTTGTAGCAGTCTTGCTGGTGTTAGTCCTTGGCTATAACATCATGCTTCAATACAAAGTAAAGGTCGAGTCAGCTAAAAAGCAGGAGTCGACTCGATATATCGCCATTATTGATGCGACAGAAGACCTTATCGGCAACGCACACCACATGCCGTTTAGTAAAGAACTCTTAGTGTGTTTAAATACCCGTATCCTTGATGCCCTACTTAGTATGTATGAGCTTGACCCGAAAAATAAGCAGTTAGCACAACGCATTGAGCATATGAAAGGGCAAATTAAGCATTTACAAGAAAACCACCCAGGTGGTGACAGTACAACGTTTAAAGTACCCACCAGCGATAAACAAGCTTTGATTATGCTTAAACTAGTGAAACGTTTAAGAGACACGATTCGTAGTGAGCACAATAAAGGACGTTTTGAAACACAATCTTACGTCGCTGAAAATGCGCGTCTAGAAACAATACAAATTCGAATCAACATTGAAAATGTTGTTAAGCGGGCAAATGATTCGATCGTTCGTGGGCAACCCGGAACTGCGATTCAGCTATTGCGTAAAGGGATCGATGTTCTGAGCTCAAAAAATGATGCTTATTCCAATCAAGCTCGTGAAAAACTTCAGTCAATGTATGATGACCTAGAAAAACGACGCCAAACAAAAAGTGCAACGGATCTTCAACAAATTGAAGATAACGAGAGAAATAGTGATATGGAAGCACTGTTTGGTGAAAAGAAAAAATGGTAACCCATTATTTTTGATTAGGAAGTATTTTTAAGGTCGCATAAGCGACCTTTTTCATACAACAACGTAAAGAAAACATTAATTTAAATTAACGTATCATTTATCGCTTTTAGGACTTCATCCGGTCTTGTTGCCTGAGTAATTGGGCGACCGATGACTAGATAATCTGAACCAGCTTTTATGGCCTCACTCGGAGTCATAATACGTCTTTGGTCTCCTGTTTCAGAACCAATAGGACGAATCCCTGGCGTAACTAATTTAAACTCTTGACCAAGATGGCTCTTAAGCATGTGCGCTTCTTGAGCTGAGCATACCACTCCATCTAACCCTGCATTTTGAGTTAGGCTAGCCAGACGCATTACATGCTCTTTAGGCGCAACATCGATGCCAATACCACGAAGATCCGATTGTTCCATACTGGTTAGTACTGTGACAGCAATAAGTAGTGGTCTATCGTTACCATAAGGTTCAAGAATCTGGCGAGACGCCGACATCATTCTCTCCCCACCACTGGCATGAACATTCACCATCCATACGCCAAGCTCAGCCGCCGCACGTACGGCTTTAGAGCACGTGTTGGGAATATCATGAAACTTTAGGTCTAAGAATACCGAAAAACCTCTTTTGTGTAGCTCACGCACAAAATCGGGACCAAACAGGGTAAACATCTCCTTGCCCACTTTTAATCGACAGCTGTTGGGGTCAATTTTATCAACAAAAGCTAACGCTTCCGCTTGTTGCTCATAATCCAACGCGACAATTACTCTCTGGTCTTTCATTTTCACTCCTAAAATAATTAAGCTAAAAAAATGCAGCTTTCATAAGCTGCAGTTTTCGAGTCGATCAGTAACTCCAGTACATGAACTCTATTCACCATCCAAACCACGGATAGGTTTAATTGAACCCCAATTCTTACATGATGGGCAGTGCCAGTAGAGAGAATGGGTTGAGAAACCACACTTTCTGCATCGGTAGTGAGGTTTTACTTTTAGTTGCTCACCTACCAATTTTTGCAAGGTCGACAAGCTCTCTTTCGCTCGCCCTTCCTCCGCTTCGATGAGATGGTAGTCAATTAAACGGTAGAAGCCCTTCATGGTCGGATTTTTAACCAATTGCCGTGTCAAAAGTTCCTGCGCAGCTCCAGCACCATCATGTTGTGCCACCAACTGTGCGAGCATCAGTTCAGCTGACACTCCAGCTTCATTGATAATGCACTCGCGTAAAAACTCAACAAGTTCACCCTCTTTCCCAATATGGTGATAGCACTCAGCAAGCGTCGGCAATACCTCGCCGATAAAATCAATGTCCTGCTCCAAGACCATCTGCATATACTGGATTGTATGACGGTAGTCATCATTTTCAAGATACAGCTTACCTAAAGAGATCGTTGCGCGTACACACTTCGGATCTTCAGACAGCGCTTTTTTAAGATATTGAATCGCTTTGCTATCGCGTCCTTCAGCCTTCTCTTGCATTGCAAGTTCACACCAAAAATGGGCTATAACACTGTGCATCCTTTTTCTGCCTAATTTGACCAACGCATAAGCGTAATCGATAGCTTTATGCCACTCTCGAGTCTGTTGGTAAATAGAAACCAATTGTTGTAACGCCGCTTCTTTGTGTTCGGGCTCTTCAATCAGTTGTTCAAATATTTTTTCAGCGCGGTCGAGAAAGCCTGCCACCATATAATCTTTTGCCAATTGTTGTAAGGCGAGATTTTTTTGGTCAATAGTAAGACTTGAACGAGATATGAGATTTTGATGGATGCGGATAGCACGATCAACCTCTCCTCTTGAACGGAATAAGTTGCCCAGCGCTAAGTGGGTATCAATCGTTTCATTGTCTACTTGGAGTAGCTCAATAAAATGGTCAACGGCCTTATCTGATTGATCAGAAAGCAGTAAGTTAAGACCCGTCACATACTGACGAGAAATTTGGTGAGAGTGTTTCTGCTTGTCTTGCTGAGCACTGCGATTTCCCATATACCAGCCGTAGGCGGCGGCAATCGGTAATAGCAAGAAGAGAATTTCTAACATCAAGTCAGCCTTTATTTCACTACGCTTTACTTGTTACAGCGTTGTTCTCTGCTGTTTGCTTTTTCAGTTGCTTATTCAACTTTCTAACTTGCAACTGAGACTTGAAGTAGAAGCTACTGCCAAGCAAACAAGCAAGTAAAAAACCAGAGACAAAGACAGTGCCAAGTAAAGTAGACAGGTGAAATTCGCCTTGAGCGATCAAATAGTTAAACGTCACAACTGCTTGATTTTGAGCCCCTAATGCTAAAGCAATCAAAAAAAGTGCAAGAATTAGAACGATTTTTATAATTTTCATATGCCACTACCTATCCAGTATTGATCTGGTCTGATTATGCAGGAAAATGGCCTTACAAACCATGTCTATTATGGATTCCTTTCTTAAAAAAACGGCATACTTAAACTGTATGCCGTTTTTTAGAATACTCTCTAAATCGCTTTAGATATTCTCATTAACTCGCTCACGTAACTCTTTACCTGGCTTGAAATGAGGGACGAATTTGCCATCCAACACCACTTTATCACCGGTTTTAGGATTACGACCTACTCTAGGCTCACGATAGTGCAAAGAGAAACTACCAAATCCGCGAATTTCGATTCGCTCTCCGCTTTCTAAAGTTGATGCCATATGTTCAAGAATATCTTTCACAGCGTCTTCAATTTCTTTAGCAGATAGGTGCGTTTTCTCAGCACAGAGTCTTTCTATCAATTCAGACTTAGTCATAGTTTCCCTCATTACTTATCAAAGTAGGCACTAACTGAAAAAAAAGGAGCCTTACGGCCCCTTTTAGCGAGTTAGATTATTCGCCTTTAGCAGCCTTGAATGCATCAGCCATAGCATTACCAAACGCACCTTCATCAGCTTTGTTCAGTGTAGCCATTGCTTCTTGCTCATCAGCTTCATCTTTAGCTTTGATAGATAGGTTGATTACGCGGTTTTTACGGTCTACACCAGTAAATTTCGCTTCAACGCTGTCACCAACGCTTAGGACTAGAGACGCATCTTCAATACGGTCACGAGATGCTTCAGAAGCACGGATGTAACCTTCAACGCCGTCTACAAGTTCAATTGTAGCACCTTTCGCGTCAACTGCAGTAACAGTACCGTTAACTAGAGTACCTTTTTTGTTATCAGCAACATATGCGTTGAACGGGTCGTTTTCCATTTGCTTAACGCCAAGAGAAATACGCTCACGCTCTGCATCTACTGCTAGAACAACTGCAGAGATTTCATCGCCTTTCTTGTAATCACGTACCGCTTCTTCTCCAGGAACGTTCCAAGAGATGTCAGATAGGTGAACTAGACCGTCGATGCCGCCGTCTAGACCGATGAAGATACCGAAGTCAGTGATAGACTTGATCTTACCAGTAACTTTGTCGCCTTTAGCTTGCGCTTCAGCGAATGACTGCCATGGGTTAGCTTTACACTGTTTAAGACCTAGAGAGATACGACGACGCTCTTCGTCGATATCAAGAACCATAACCTCAACTTCGTCGCCAACATTAACAACTTTAGATGGGTGGATGTTCTTGTTAGTCCAATCCATTTCAGAAACGTGTACTAGACCTTCAACGCCTTCTTCGATTTCAACGAAGCAGCCGTAGTCAGTTAGATTTGTTACACGGCCAGATAGTTTATGACCTTCTGGGTAACGCTTAGCGATAGCTACCCATGGATCTTCGCCAAGTTGCTTAAGACCTAGTGATACGCGAGTACGATCACGATCGAACTTAAGAACTTTAACTAGGATCTCGTCACCAACGTTAACGATTTCTGATGGGTGTTTAACGCGTTTCCAAGCCATATCTGTGATATGTAGAAGACCATCAACACCACCAAGGTCAACGAATGCGCCGTAGTCAGTAAGGTTCTTAACGATACCTTTAACTTCAGTGCCTTCTTGTAGAGTTTCAAGAAGTTCGTCACGTTCAACGCTGCTTTCTGATTCGATAACAGCACGACGAGAAACAACAACGTTGTTACGTTTCTGGTCTAGTTTGATAACTTTGAACTCTAGCTCTTTGTTTTCTAGGTGAGTAGTGTCACGGATAGGACGCACGTCAACAAGAGAGCCTGGAAGGAAAGCACGGATACCGTTTAGTTCAACAGTGAAGCCACCTTTAACTTTACCATTGATAATACCAATAACAGTTTCAGCTTCTTCGTAAGCTTTCTCAAGAACGATCCAAGCTTCATGACGCTTAGCTTTCTCACGAGAAAGTTGAGTTTCACCGAAACCATCTTCAACAGCGTCTAGAGCAACGTCTACTTCAGAACCAACTTCAACTTCAAGTTCGCCAGCAGCGTTCTTGAACTGTTCAGCAGGGATAGCAGACTCAGACTTAAGACCAGCGTCAACAAGAACGAAACCATTCTCGATAGCGACTACAGTACCTTTAACGATTGTACCTTGTTGAAATTGTGTTTCGTTTAAAAACTCTTCAAAGAGTTGAGCAAAAGATTCAGTCATTTATTTAATCTTCAATAATTAAACT
>NZ_CAWNHY010000113.1:0-5281 GCF_963874335.1 Vibrio sp. V10_P2A27P122
GAATGATGGCACTATTGAGATATCTATTCCTAAATAAACTGGGATTAATAATTAAATTAGCAATGTCAATCTTATAAATATCAATATTGTGTAAATATTTTTAATATTATCCAACCGAATTTTCGAAAATGATGGATGCAATGTTGTTTTATTTCTAACGTTTTATTAAAAATTAATTTAAAGGAACGGGTGATGAATTATCAGGTCACGAAGCTCCATCCTTTTGGAGTAAAAATAGAAGCAAATGGATTAAAAATTCCCATTAGCGAAGTACCAATAGCACTACTGCGTAAACTATTTATTGAGCATCAGTTGGTATTGATACGTGGATTTAAAGCCTTTGAACAGGCCGAGCAATTTGCGGAATATTGCGAGCAATGGGGAGAGATCAGTATTTGGCCATTTGGCAAAGTGTTAGATTTAATTCAAAAAGATCAGCCAAAGGATCATATTTTTGATAGTAGCTATATGCCGCTGCATTGGGATGGCATGTTCCGTCCTCAAGTGCCTGAATATCAGATATTTCAATGTGTTCAAGCGCCATTGCCAGCACAAGGCGGCCGGACGACCTTCACTCATACAACCAAGGCGTTACAGAACGCAACCGAACAGCAGCGCTCATTGTGGCGAAAAGTCACGGGGCACTACCAGCGAGAGATGGAGTTCTATTGCAGTCACACCATTTCCCCGATTATTGCTCAACATCCCTATCTCTCACACGAGGTCATTCGTTACGCCGAACCACATTTCGCTGAACGTGGCGATCTGCTAAACCCACCAAATGTGACCTTTAGTGGCATTGATAGTGAGCAAATAGCTGAGTTCCACCGTAGCTTACGTGACGCACTGTATGACCCTCGTCATTTTTATGCTCACGAGTGGCAAAATGATGATGTGGTCATTACGGATAACTTTAACTTACTGCATGGTCGAGAAAGCTTTTTATCACATACCCCACGTCATATCCGTCGAGTTCAGGTGCTAAGCGATCCACCGTTTGATAACCCAAGTTTGGAGTCTTACCGATGAGTGATTACCACACTGATATTATGATCGTTGGAGCAGGCCCTGTTGGGCTTATGTGCCACTATTTAGCGCAGCGCTGCGGTCTGAACTCACAAATTATTGATAAATCTAATGGACCACTGGTGGTCGGACGGGCCGATGCGCTTAATGCTAGAACTCTGCAGTTACTTGATATCGTTGACTTATTTGAGCCACTTTACGTGCAAGGCAAACCCTGTAATACCAGTTCGGTATGGGCTGATGGTCAATTTTTGTCACGCCAGTCTCATTGGTGGACAGCGCTGCAAGGCTGCTTCTATCCTCACTTTCTGATGTTGGGGCAAGCACATATTGAAAAAGCGCTAGATAGTGCAGTCAAAGCGCAGAACGCGACCGTGCGCCGTGGTTTATCTGTGGTCGATATCACTGTTGATGAGCAAGGCTGCGTGACGGAACTGAGCAGTGGCGAGCGAGTTCGTTCACGTTACGTGATTGGTGCAGACGGTGGGCGCTCTTTTGTACGTCAGCATTTTTCGATTCCATTTGAAATCGAGAGACCAGAAATTATCTGGGCGGTGATTGATGGTGTTATTGAGTCAGATTTTCCGAAAGTGCCAGAAATCATCGTATTTCAGGCTGAGACGTCAGATGTTGCCTGGATTCCACGTGAAGGTGATTTGGATCGTTTTTATATCCGTATGGACACCGAAGAGTTTACTCAGCAAGAGGTTATCGAGCGCATTAACCGAGCAATGTCGCCGCATTCACTGACGTTTAAGCAGGTTGAGTGGTTTTCTTATTTCTCGGTTAAGGAGTCTGTTGCAGAACGGTATGACCACCAGCAACGGGTCTTTCTAGCAGGAGATGCCTGCCATATACATTCGGTCAATGGCGGGCAAGGGCTCAATACCGGAGTTGTTGACGCGTTCAATTTGATCTGGAAGCTCAATATGGTGTTGCGTGGTCAGGCATCACCTACGCTGTTGGACAGTTATCAGGCTGAGCGCCAACCAGTGGCTCGCAGTGTGATTGAAAGCTCTGGTGCATTGGTGCGTGCAACTAAATACTCAGAACGAGGAACCCATGCGGAGGACTATGTACAAATCGTTGAACAGCGAGCTGGTAACATTACAGGTATGGGCATTGGGTATGGCAATGGTGGCTTAAACGGTTCTCGAGTGTATGACTTTGAGATGCATAGCGATCAGCAGAGTTGCCGCTTTTATCAATGGCTAGATTACCGCTCCTTTACGCTTCTGTTAACTGGCGATGCTGAGTTACCACCAGAAATTCCTCCGTTTGTGCGTTGCCTTCATCTGTACGATCAGGCGAAGCCTGGGCAGTATTGGAGTGAGAGTTCATTCTACCAGGGGCAGGCTTTACTGATCCGCCCTGATGGTTATATTGCGGCTTTCGCGTCGCTTGCGCACGCGGCTGAACTGTTGGCTGGCCTATAAACTTTTTAACCGAGAGTGAAGGCCGAGGGTTCTGCATCATTCCGTCAATGGTCTTCGCCTTTAATAAGGAAACACTATGCTTGATCATCAACAGCAGCAATGTGTGGATAATATTGCTTTTATTTTATTAGACCAATTATTAGCACAAACAGACGCCACTTTTACTGGGTATCAGAAGTTAAAAACGCAGATAGCTCAGTGTGTCATTGAAAACAAAGTCATTACATTATTACTACCCGCCTTTCCATGTAAAACGAATAACCTAGATAAGGTATTAGGTTATAAGCCTGACTTGGGTGAATATCGAGTTTTACAAAAATTTGTTAATGCCATTCGTGATATTCAATCTGTCTATTCTCCAGGAGTGATGTTTTACATTTTTTCTGATTATCATACATTTTCTGATTATATTAATGTCGATTTAGAACATCACTACACTTATTCTGATGAATTACGGAATATGGTGGGAAATATGAACGCCAGTGATTGTCTCAAAATTATAAACTTTGAGCACTTCTCTGCGTTTGATGATTTAAATGAATATCAATATTTCAATGGATTAAAGCAGCGCTTTGGTGATGCGGAATATGAGCGTGATTTTGCACGTCTTAAACAGCATGATAATGCAATGCACCATACCTATCTGGGCTTGAAAAAATTCATGCATCAGGATCAGAAATATGCGCTTGCTCCGCTGAGTTATAAGAAGCGACGTGAGCGATTAGCCCTTATGGCTAAAGGAATGATGGTGCAAGGACGTGCACTCGATAATTTCCTCAATACTCATTTGAGCCACGCTATTCGTCTTAGCATTCATGAACACCCAATGCAAGGCAAAAAATATTCGCTGTTTCTTTTTGATGAGCGATCGTTTAAGACACCTTGGCATACTTGTGTCTTATTTGATGCTTGCCGCGGAGAATTTATTATTGATACGCAGGCCAACCACAAACAACGTGAAGGCGTGATTATTCCTGTAATGCATCAAGGAACGTTGTGGTGTTTACTGCGTTTCAATATCGAAGACGCTAACGAGGCACAGTTGATGCGTGAGGTAAAAGCCACTCTACAAACAGAGCAGTTTGGCTTGACGTTAGAGTCACACCATGGATGCTCACTGACCGGGCTACCGCAGGCTCAAGTGAGCCAATTAGTAAAGGCGTTCTCTGCTGTCTGTTTAAAAGGCTTTAACCCGTTGCCTCAAGCTTCATTTTGGTCTTCGTGGTTTGCCGGAAATCATGCTCTGCTTCCGGAAGAATATGTTCGGAGTAGTACATTAGCAGAGCCCAGTTGGTACGGGCTCAAAACACCGTCAACGAGCATAGCGCGTCGCTATTCTTATGCTGACATTACTCCTGATGAATGGGCGATTTACTGTTCATCTGCTCCGCTGAAGGTTAACTTACTCGATGCCTCACTGGCTGCATTGTGTCTTAATGGTCAAGCAAGTGGTTGGCTGAAAAATACCATTGTGCAGTACGATGATACGGCTACTTATCCTGTGATTATGTCGGGGGATTGGGGAATGAATTTACGCTGGAGCCCATCATTGGCGAAGCTTATATCGTCGTCGACTGAAATTGACAATATCAATCAAGTAGCCAATGTTTTAACTCCTATTCTTGAACGTTCACAAGTACAGCATGTGTTTGATTTACAACTTGGCGATATATTACTGGTGAATAACCACACCGTATTTCGTTATGGCGTGTTATCCGAAACAGAATTAGCGGTGCGTCAGCCTTATTCGGTAAATTCCCCTTGGCAGCCTCATAACAAACAACCAAGTAGTGAGCATTTACAAGAAAGCCCTGCTTAAATAAACGACATTTTTAGGAAATAAGCATGAAGAGCCAAGTAAGCGGATTACTTGGCTTTATTTTTATCGATCATTAACTATGGGATAGATTTATTTTATCGTTGTTTCCGTTCTCTTATTCGACCATATGATGAGAAGTGTTACTTTCAAATGAGAGCAAGTAAAATAATGATCACAACCGAACTGGTTACATAATGAACGAATGTGCAAATCGTGTATTTAGCACAGAATCGATAACTTCTTGCCTTTCCAAACCAGTATTGCACAATAGCGCCTCTCGCTGACTTTTACCCAGAGCGTTTTAATTCACATGCTACTTATCATCGATAACTACGATTCGTTTACCTACAACTTGTACCAATACTTCTGTGAGCTGGGAGTTCAAGTGACGGTGGTGCGTAATGATGAAATCGATATCGCTGGCATTGAAGCGCTCAGCCCAACGCATCTGGTTATTTCCCCTGGGCCTTGCACGCCGAATGAGGCGGGAATTTCACTGGCCGCGATTGAACATTTTGCGGGTAAACTACCTATCTTAGGAGTCTGCCTTGGGCATCAAGCAATTGCGCAAGTGTTTGGCGGGCAAGTGGTGCGAGCCAAAAAGGTGATGCATGGTAAAACCTCACCGATCCAACACACCAACCGTGGCCTCTTTCTGGGGCTCAATAACCCGTTAACCGTTACTCGCTACCACTCGCTGGTGGTCAAAGCCGATTCTCTTGCGGACTGTTTTGAGCTCACCGCTTGGACTCAACAGGCCGATGGTTCGATGGACGAAATCATGGGTTACCAACATAAAACACTGCCAATTGATGCCGTGCAGTTTCATCCTGAATCAATTAAAACAGAACAGGGCCATCAACTGCTCGCAAATTTTTTGCGCCGTTGAACCATTCTCAACCGGACTGCGATCACCTTTCTTAACATTTTCTTCATCATTTCTGCTGTTTTTTATCTTTGCAATATTATGCACCATACATCCTGTTGGAATGAGGGATGG
>NZ_CAWNHY010000114.1:0-5164 GCF_963874335.1 Vibrio sp. V10_P2A27P122
CACTGTTATTAAATAAAGATAGTTATCAAATAAAAAGCCGAGACGTAAGACTCGGCTTTTTATTGTATTTAGTTTACACCTAGAACTTAAAACGAGTCGTAAACATCAGCTGATCGCCGTAAGCATCATTGATACGAGCTTCGGCACCGAGAGAGAAAAGTTCTGTAGAATGAAAACGGGCATAAACAGACGCAATCCAGTCATCATTGTCATCAATAGAAACAAAGCCACCTTTGCCACCAACTTCCAACTGTGGTCCAAGCCATTGGCGTACGCCAAGGTTTAATTCCATTCCTGTATCTGCGCTTTTATTATCGCGGGTATCTACGACGCGTAATAGCATTTCACCCGTGAAGTCAGCCCAGTTGTTAATAGGAGCATGAAAGCCAAAACCTGCGGCTGCGTCAAAATCACCTTCAAACTCAGAGTCTATACGACCAATAACATGTGCATTTGGGTGAATTGATTTGCTCATCGCAGCACCAAAGGTGACTGGACTTGCTCCAATACGAGCTTCGATATAGTCATAACTAAAATTGCTCATGACGGATGGGCTATTTCGGTCTATTTCTGCCAGTGTTTGGCCTGAGGCTAGCAGCAAAGCGGCTGCAATGATTGTTTTACGCATAGTCACTATAAACCTATATTTTTAGTTTATTTCCATGGTCAGTCGCGGAATACCCGCGGTGACATTAAAGAATTTAGACATCATAGTGCATAGATTGACATTGTCGCCATTAAAAAGTGTCATTCTTTTGTTGTCTTCGCAAAAAATAAGCAAAGAGAGTGCCATTTCTTCGTTAGGATATTTTATTCACCAAAACTGATGCGGTTTTGTGCGATCGCATTGAAGATTTTCTCGGCATCCAAGACTCTGGCCCAAGGCATTAAATCTGATTCGTTTTCAATCATATATTGTGTTAATTGATCTTTGATAACATCGCGAAGTTTGTTCCCATCCCAAGGTTTGGCTACATAAAAATGTAGGCTGGCATTATTCACCGCTTCTACGGTGTCTTCTAGCCCTGCTTGGCCTGTTAGTAGCACTTTGCGTGTATGTTGCGTCTCTTCATTGTGGCTTAATTCAATTAAGAACCTAATACCTGTTTGTTCGGGCATAATGTGATCGCACAAAATTAAAGCCAGCTTGATATTTTGAGCTTGGTGATCGGCAATCACTTCTTTTGCCTCTGCAACAGATTCTGCGGCTTCTAAGATAAAAAACTCTTCAAATTCGTCGAGGTCTTGTATGACGCTGTCCAATACTTCACGTTCATCGTCCACGCATAAGATCAAAAATTTGTTCATGATATTCTCCTTAATCATCAGCACGACAAGTTATCGACTAACTGGCAGCCATACCGTCATCGTCGTGTATTTATCCTGTTCAGATTGAACATCGATCCAACCTTGATGCTGGTGGACTATTTGTTGGCAGACAGAAAGCCCAATACCTAGCCCAAAGTTACCTTCTTTTTTCGTCGTGTAATTTAATGTGAAGATACGCTCTTTCTGCTCGTACGGGATCCCACAACCATTATCCGTGAAACTGATGGTCACAAAAGATTGATTACCCTGTTTTGCTAATGTGGTTGCAATGTGCAGTACGCCATTGGCTGGGAAGGCATCAATAGCGTTGGAAATGAGGTTTGTCCATACTTGTTGTAATGCAATCGGCTGACAGGTAATCAAAGGTAAGTCGGCATACTCTTTCTCGACTTTGTGGCGCTTAAGACGATTTTCGAAAATAACCAGAGTGTCTTCAATACCTTCATGAATATTGACCTTGTGCAGCGCTTCATCATCAGGGCGAGCATACCCTTTAAGGCTTCGTACCATATCGGCGATGCGTTGTGCACAAACATTGATAGAACGAAGTGTACTACCTGTTAGGAAATAGTTTTCTAACTGTTCCAGTGTTTCTAACGTTTTTTCGGGATCGTGTTTAGCCGATTGTCGGAGCGCAAGATCATCATCTAGATTGAGTTTGACCAATTTTTTCGCGATCAAACGATGATGAATTTCATTTTCTATGGCTTTAGCGCGTGCCCGCTCTTCTGATGTAGAAGTAGGTTTGGCTGAAAGTGCATTCCTTAATAGTTGGCTGCCTTTATGTTGCAGATTTTTATGTTCAGTCTCTTGGACTAAGTGCTCAATCTTGTCTGACAATGTTTCGGTTCCACGTAAAATTGCGGCGACAGGATTGTTTAGTTCATGAGCGACGCCTGCAACAAGCTGACCGAGCATGGCCATTTTTTCCCGCTCGATTAATTGCTGATGAGCTGACTCAAGTGATTCGAGCGTTTTTTGTAGTTGCAGTTTAGTGTTAATACTGCGTTGTAAGCGGCGGTTAAAATGGCGGAGCAGCAAGTTAGTAAATAGGGGCAATAGCCGAGTATCCGAATGCATGACTTTTGCAAACACATCTCGGTCTAGTTTAATCACATCGGTTTTAGTCAGGGTGACGGCAGTAGAAAAAGATTTCTCACCAGTCACAAAAGACATACCACCGACAATGTTGCCTTTTTTGTGGCGAACCACTTCTCTTTGTTGCCCTAAATCATCTTTTTTATACAGGGCCACTTCACCTTCAGTGATGAACCAAAGAAAGCGGTTCTCTTCTCCCTCTTTGGTAAGAAAGTGATTAGTGGAGTAGGTTCGGCAGGCGCGAGTTTCATCTTCATTTTCAAAAAATTGGTGTAAAGCACCAATTACTTGTTCAGCCAGTTCTGTATCAGAAAGCTTGTGGTAATCGGAGATAAACCCATCTCGATAACTGCGCATTTTATTATCGATGTGCGCGCGTAAGATGCGCTGTTGATCAAGTATTGTGCTGTAGTTGAGAATGTTGTCTTTATCGTGATCTAAGATGTAGGTCGTGAGCTCTTTTTGGACGGTTTTATAGAGCACGTTATTTTGTAGTGGCTTAGTGAGGCAGTGATCTAATCGCCCCTCATTGACGGCGGTGAGAATTGCTTGAATATCTTGTCCGCAGCTTATCAGCACTTTCCGCGCTGAACGCGTGTGGATTGATTTATCGAGTTGAGTCAAAAAATCCGCACCATCAAACTGCTCATGGTGACTGGCAATGACCAATGCAATCGTTTGTTGCTGTTCGTGCAAATATTCTAGGGCTTGCTCAGCTTCATCTATGGTGTCCGCTGTATGAAGATCAAATTTAGCGGCGAACGGAGCTAACTCAGCTCGCAACTGTTCTGTGCTGATTGGGTTATTGTCTAAACAAAGTAGTGCGTAATGGTTCACACAAGCCTCTACTGTCATCGCTGTTTTGACTACTGTAGCAAGTATTACGCAGTGGGTTTGAGAGCTAGGTTTTAGAATTTCTCATCACATCTTAGCAATACTCTGACCTAACTCCATGTTTTGGTTTTCAATTGTTTACGGTAGACTGGGTAAAATCTTCAGGAATGGAACACTATGAAACAGTTAAAAATCATTGGTGCGGTTGGTGGTGCTATCGTCTTAGCAGCATGCTGGCCGTTGGCTGTCGGGCAAATCGGTGAAAAGGTGATCACTAACGGTATTGCAAATATCTCTTCAGGTTCAATTGAGGCGGACATTGTCAGTTATAAGCGCGGTTACCTTTCATCAACCGTGCAAACCCGCTATCAGATTGCAGATAAAACGCTCAAACAACAGTTTATTGTCGATGGTTTACCGACCCAAGTTTTAGTCAATAGCGAGGTTAAGCATGGCCTGTTGAGTTTAACAGCAACATCCGTTATTGCTGATCAAGAAAATCTACCATTGACGATGACCAGTATCACGCAGTTGAATGGCAATACTCAATACACTGTGGCGCTAGACAGTTGGCACTACCAAAGTGAAGGTGGCGAGATGACGTTCTCGACAACGCCCGCCACATTGAAAGGTGATATTTCGGTGCTAGGTGAAATCACTTATCAACTGAATGTTCCTTCTGTTGAGTTGGATTTTACCAGTGGTGAAAAAATGATGCTTTCACAGCTAACTGGTCAAGGTATAGGTAAACAAGATAAAGGCTTCTGGCTAGGACAACAGTCATTGGCGTTAGCAAAAATTAATCTTGTCGATGGCCTAGGTGAAAATACGCTGAGTATGGACAACATGCGTTATTCCTTTGATTCGGTATTAAAAGGAGAGCCTTCTCGTTTTGATAGTAATCACTTGATTGAGATGGATAAATTAACTTATAGCGAAGGCGAGGTGAAGGACCTTAATCTTGATTTTACCTTGGGTGATTTAGATGGTGACGCTTTTGATAAGCTCTCAACGCTTTACCAAAACAGCCCAGAACTTTCTGATGAGGACATTCAGCAAGCACTACCTTATGTGCAATCATTATTCGAGAAAGGTTTTTATCTATCGATGAATAAAATGGCGCTAAAAGTTGGCCAAGGTGAGTTTGAATCAAACTGGAAGATAGCGGTTCCTGAAGGGACAAATAATGTGGTGCAAGATCCGAGTACCATTTTACCAGCCTTAACCGGCCACATTGATACCTTCATTTCTAACCAGCTGGTTGAAGATTTTCCTTTTATCCAGCAAGGTATTGATGAGCTTGTTGTGATGGAAATTATGCAGCAAACCGATCAAGGATATCGACTCCAAGCTGAACTGAAACAGGGCAACTTGGAATTTGAAAATGGCAATCAAATGCCGCTATTGACACTATTACTTCCGGCATTGATGCGATAGCGAACGGCGCTCAAGCAAACGATTTCGCGAGTTTTAGCAATCAGTAAGAGAAAAGAGCCGATAGAAGCTCTTTTCTCGCTTTTTATCCACATCAAAAAGTGGTATTAATCACATTAATTGTCGATAGCAGGAGCAAGGAACTCATGGAATCAAATCAAGCGGGCCCAGTCTATAATTTCAGCGCAGGCCCAGCAGCCTTACCTAAAGCCGTGATGGAAAAAGCGCAAGCCGAGTTTATTAACTGGAACGAGCTTGGCACGTCCGTTATGGAAATTAGTCATCGTAGTAAACCTTTTATTCGCGTTGCTCAAGAAGCGGAGCAAGATCTGCGAGATTTGCTTAATATCCCGAGTAATTACAAAGTATTATTTTGTCAGGGTGGAGCGCGCGCTCAGTTTGCGGCGGTGCCTTTAAACTTATTAGGCGATGCGACTAAAGCGACCTATATTGATGCGGGTTACTGGGC
>NZ_CAWNHY010000115.1:0-5138 GCF_963874335.1 Vibrio sp. V10_P2A27P122
CTGATAAAATTGAAATTGTAATACGCTGTTTTGCGTCATAACTGACACAAATGTTTAATAATTTATTTTTAGCTAAACGGTAGAGTTTTGAGTGAACGCACAATTTTTAGGGTTTTGTGATTTAAAAGCGGTTTCCCGTTCTTGTACCTTATTACGCTGGTGCAAATGGATGGTGCTACTAGGATCGATAGCGGCGGCTATCAATACCGCTTATGCAAAAGAGAATGAGTTAGTCATACTGACTACATTTTCACGTGAACCCTTGCTACCTCTTATTGAAGAGTTCAGCAAACAGTATCAAGGGGTTGATGTGCAAGTTGTCCACCGTAGAGCACAATCGAGTATTCAACTGCTTAATAAAAGCTATATCCAGAATATTGATGTAGTGCTGAGCTCATCGCCTTTTTTAATGCAGCATTTAGCAAATAGCAATAAGCTCGCAACCTTACCTGCCCATTTGCAACCACCAGAATGGTTAAAACCCTACATGTTACCGCCAACTGATAAAGTCGTGACGATAGGCTATTCTGGCGCTGGTTTGGTATGGAATCGTGACTATCTCAGCTTACATCATTTACCGACGCCTACGTCGTTCACCGATCTGGCTAATTTTATCTATTTTGACCACATCACGATGAGTACCCCAACACGTTCGGGTACTACTCAGTTAATGGTCGAGAGCATTCTTGCTAAATATGGTTGGCAACAAGGGTGGCGGATTTTACTGAACGTGGGGGCAAATTTAGGGACAATTTCCTCACGCAGTTTTGGTGTGAGTGATTATGTAGCCAAAGGGCAATTTGGGATAGGCCCAACGATTGATAGCTATGCCAGCATATTAGAACGAAAATTTGAGCACGTTCAATTTCGCTACGATGAAAGTTTTACCCTAATGCCCACATACGTCGCCCAAGTGAGCCTGCGTGAAAATGATCAATATGCGAAGGCATTCATCGATTTATTGATGTCAAAATCGGTACAAACGAATATGGATAGCAATGATTTTTCTAAACATGCGATAAACGATAAATCCCTGTTTAATGAGGCATATACACAGTTGTCCATGGCATCCATTACACATCGTGAGGAGTTAGTTAACTTATTGTTTGAAATTGCGATTACCAAACGCTTACCTCAGTTAAAAGACACTTGGCTCGCAATCAATCATGCTAAAACCAAGTACGCACACAATGAACCCGCTCTGAAGCTCATTGAAAATATTGAAACTCGAGTGTTCTCTTTACCTGTGACCGAAACAGAGTTAGCCGTGGTATATCAGTCATGGCAAAAAATCAGTGTTGATGAGGCGCAGTATGAGACACACTCCGCCGCCATTTCTATGCAAGTAGCGGAACTGACGCATCGTTGGAAGATGCAGTTGGCATTAACCTTAGAAGAAGCTTTGTCCGATCTAAAAAACTTGGACCGGGTCGATACGCCATGATTTTTCCGAAATACAACACGATTGGCGCGAGACTGGTTTTAGCCTTTGCTTGTAGTACCTTGCTGTTGACGATTGTCAGCATCGTCGCATGGGGAACATGGAATAGTTTAGATAATCAAGTGAGCGAGCTGCTTGATAAAAGTGTTCCTAAATATAATGCCAGTTATCTGCTCGAAAGCAGTAGTTCGGAAATTAAAAGACGGATCGAAATCATCTCAAATACGCGTAACAAAGTTGAGTTGGATGAGCAACGGCAACGTTTGGATAACAATTTAACGACGATCAGCAAAATATTAAGCGAGATTGAATTGAACAGCGAGCAGCAACGGCTGCTTGCTGGGTATCAACGGCTACGTAATCTTAGTGAGCAATTTGGTCTTCTGGTCGGGCAACGGATTGATCAAAGTCGTCAAATTGAGTTACTTCAAGAGCAGATCCAATGGCTACATCAAGATATTGGTTCTGAGTTGACTCCGCTGCGCCAAGAAATACAGTGGCAGCTAGAGCGTAAAATGAAAGGTAATGAAAGCGACATGCTGTTTGCGAGTTTAGGGGCTGTCCAGTCTATCCTAGATGGTGAGGCTCAAACGTTTATGTTCGCAAAAGAGCTCATCCAATCTAAGCATATTAGCCAAGTGAATAATGGCATGAAAGTACTACAGTTCCGCCTTGAAGAACTGTACGCACAGAGTGCGCCGATTTTTTCACAACCTGCAACCATCGCCTATCAACAATTACTCAGTGAGCTAATGGATGTATTGAGTTTGAATGGCTCTTTCCATCAAAACTTACGTTCTATGGTGCGTTTAAATGCCCAGCTTGATGATATTCGAGCTGAAGTTCAGCAGCAGCTTCTCCACCAACATACTGATATTGCTATGTTGGTCGCCAACGCCGATGAGTCGTTTGTTCAAGCGAAAAAAGAGACCACGGAACTGGTTTCTCATGGTAACCGTATTCTGTTTGTCTGCTTTAGCTTATCGATCATTATCAGTTTGTTTTTGACTTACTATTTCATCAATCGTCGGATTGTGGGCCGACTTAACCGCCTTAGCGACAGTTTAGATGCCATCATTCATAATGATCTTTCACACCCTATTGTGGTAGACGGCAGAGATGAAATTGGCCGGATCAGTGAAAAATTGGTTCAGTATGGTAAAAAAGTGGAGGAAATGGACCGAACCAACGCACTGAGTTTGATTAACAATACGCAAGCGAGTTTAATCACTTGTGATTTGGATGGTTATATTGAATCGGCTAACTTAAGCGCTCGTGTTCGCTTGAATATAGACCAGAATGAGGACCCGAAAGCCTTTTGGCTCTGTTTTTCAACGTCAACTCAATCGCAGTTGCGAGCACTGTTTAACCCAGAGGCTAAGTTGATCGAAAATGGTGCAGATGTCATTACGCTATCGTTAGGCGATGTGGATAAACCTTATTACTTGCGCTTGTATTTACGTAAGTATACCCACGGTTTAAGCGATAAAGTTATCATCACGATTACGGATGTTACCGATCAAGAGCACGCTAATCGATTATTAGAAGAGCGAGTTCGAGCAAAAACTCATTCATTACGTGAAAAAAATCATCAGTTACTCGCTGAAATTGAGCAGCACCACCGGACCGAAAACCATCTTAAAAAAACACAAAGTGAGTTAGTACAAGCCGCTAAAATGGCTGTGGTCGGGCAAACGATGACCAGTTTAGCGCACGAATTGAATCAACCATTAAGCGCAATGTCGACTTATCTCTATAGCGTAAACCTTGCTTTAGAGCAGAAGAAAACAGAGCAAATCAGACATTCCATCGATCATATTGAACATTTAACAGAGCGAATGGGCAAAATCATCAATGGGTTACGTCATTTTTCTCGTAAAAGTAGCAGTGATGAAACCCTTACCCCTGTCTTGATTACTGATGTTATCGGTCAGGCTATGTTGTTGGTTGAAACGAAAGCGAAACGTCAACAGATAGTATTGCAAAGCCATATTCATCAACCAATTCAAGTCATTGCAGATCAAATCGGCTTGGAACAGGTATTGATTAATTTGTTGGTAAATGGCTGTGAAGCGGTTGTGGGATGTGAGCACAAAAAAGTTGACGTGATATTGCTGTCGAGTACGCCAACGCATCACGTTGTTGCAGTATGCGATTCAGGGGCTGGATTTGCTCATGATGTCGTTGAAAAACTCTTTACGCCCTTTACCACGACCAAAGAAGTAGGGTTGGGCTTAGGGCTGAATATTTGCCGCTCGCTCATAGGAAAAATAAAGGGTCAAATTTATCTTGCCTCGACAGTCAGTCGAGGTGCAATGGTCGTGCTGGAGTTGCCTTATGAATCATAATTATTCTGTTTTATTGATTGATGATGACCAAGATGTCCTTGACTCATATTCGCATCTTATGTCGATAGCTAATTTGCCGTCAAAAGCACTTCTTAACCCCACCAAAGCGTGTGAGTTTATCCATTCTGATTGGGCTGGAGTGATATTGCTTGATGTCTATATGCCACAAATGAACGGCATTGAATTGCTTAAAGCGATTAAATCGATTGATGAGCATATTCCTGTGATTGTCATTACTGGCCACGGAGACATTCCTATGGCGGTAGAGGCGGTCAAAATAGGGGCATGCGATTTTCTTGAAAAGCCAATCAATCCTGCGGAGTTATTGAGCTTAGTGAAGAAAAATCTCGATATTCGTCGTCATTTTGTACAACAAAAAACGGCTATGGCCAACTCAATCAAATGCGAACTCATCGGAAAATCCGCTCAAATGGGGCAAATTCGCCACCATGTTGCTCAGTATTCAATGCTCAACAGTCATGTTGTTATTTGTGGAGAATCGGGTGTTGGACGGCATACTATTGCATATCTCATCCACCAACTGACACAGGGTAATCATTCTTCATCGCTGGTGGAATTAACCGTTTCATCAGCGACCACGCTCACACAGATTGAACAAAAATTAGATGCAAGTGAAAACGGTACATTGCTAATAGACCACATCGAATTACTTTCTGAAGAATTGCAGCGTTATTTGACTCAGAGGATGCTTAACCAAGAACGCCTAAGCAAAGCTCGAACGCGCGTTATTGCTATTTTAGGTACGGAACCTGAGGCCTTGATTACGGCTAATCGGTTGCAGCCAGAACTCTATTATTTGCTAAACCAAGGCGTGATAGAGGTGCCTGTACTTCGACATCGTCCCGATGATATCGCTACTTTGTTCCATTATTTTCTCAAGCAGAGTTGTAATAAATTGGCGAAACCTTTGCCAGCGGTAGAACTGAGTTATTTGTCGCTACTGCGTGCACATCAATGGCCGGGAAATGTACGAGAGCTGAGAAATGTAGCTGAATTATATGCGATAGGTATTGTAAAACTGACGGGAAAAGAGCGTTTGTACAATCAGTCTGATCTTTTATCACCGCTTGATGAATTGGTGGATGATTACGAAAAGCAAATTATTGAAGATGCATTATTTCTCCATTCTGGTCGCGTCGCTGATGCCGCAAATTATCTGCAAGTACCGCGTAAAAAGCTCTACTTACGAATGAAAAAACATGGTTTAGAAAAGGATGACTTTAAAAGTCGTTATTAGTTTTTCAATTTTAGGTGGTGGATCAGTTTGATAATGCTGGCATGGTAATGAAAGGCCGCTACATAAAGTATCCAATACAAAAAAAGTACAA
>NZ_CAWNHY010000116.1:0-5113 GCF_963874335.1 Vibrio sp. V10_P2A27P122
GCAATGCGCTTTTGCTTGCTTCAACCATCGCAACCGCGATCTCTGCCCCAGCAATGGCACGTGATACGATCCAAATCGCTGGCTCTTCAACCGTTTTGCCATTTTCTTCTATCGTTGCAGAAGAGTTCGGCCAAACCTTCCCACAATTTAACACGCCAGTGGTCGGTTCCGGTGGTTCAAGTGGCGGTTTACGTCAGTTCTGTCAAGGTGTCGGTGTCAATACCATCGATATTGCTAACGCCTCACGCGCCATTAAATCTTCTGAAGTGGAAAGCTGCCGCGCGAATGGCGTGACAGAAATCATTGAAGTCAAAGTCGGCTATGATGGCATTGTGTTCGCATCTCGTACCGACAGTGGCACTTTTGCCCTTAAGCCAGAGCATGTGTTTAAAGCGGGTGCAGCACAAATTCCGCAGAATGGCAAAATGGTGTCAAACCCTTACACCAACTGGAAGCAAATTGACGCCTCTCTTCCTGACCAAGAAATTCTGCTTGTGATACCAGGTTCTAATCACGGCACGCGTGAAGTGTACGAAGAGAAAGTCGTTCACCCAGGTTGTGAGACTTTTGCCGAAGTCAAAGCGATGGACAAAAAAGCCAAAGGTAACTTCTGTAATGCGATTCGCACCGATGGTCGCGTAGTTGAAGTCGCTGGCGATTATACCGAAACCCTCGCTCGTCTTGATGCTCAGAAAAATGCGCTTGGTGTATTTGGCCTAAGCTTCTACGACCAAAACCGTGACCGCTTGAAAGTGGCGACCGTTAACGGCGTAACCCCAAGCTTAGATACCATTGGCAGCGGGCAATACCCAGTTTCTCGCCCACTGTTCTTCTACATCAAGAATGCTCATGTCGGTGTAGTACCGGGAATTCTCGAATACGCACAGTTTTTTGTGAGTGGACAAATGGGCGCAACGGGTAGCCAACTTGAAGCGGCAGGCCTTATCCCAATGGATGATAAAGAGCGCGCCCAGGTGTCGCAAAACATTAAAAATCGCAAACTCCTTTAAGGCTCTCTGATTAGCTTGGGCCAGTGTTTTCGGCTCAAGCTAACGCTTTAATAAGGTAAGAATAACAATGAATAATCTGATGCTGATGGTGGTACTACTGGCGGTAATGGCACTGGCTTACCACTTAGGGCTGACGCGCAGTAAAAAAGTAGCATCAACCAATGCTGGAACTCAGCGTTTACACTCTCGCCCTGTTTATCACGGCATGCTAACCCTGCTTTGGTGTGTGGTTCCTGCTTTGTTAATTTGGATAGTATGGAGCCTATGTTCTCCCATACTGATTCAGCAAATGGTAGTTGATAGCCTTCCTACGGATCTGCAGCCAACGGCCGTGGAGGGTGCTCACGTACTGATGAATAAACTGCATAATATCGCCAGCGGTTTCGCTGTACTCGATAGCTTTTCTCCTCAAGAAATTACCGCCGCAGACTACTTAAAGCAGTTAGAACAACGCAGCTATTTATTACTCACTGGTTTGATGGCAACGGTTGCCGCGGCCGGATTAGTCTTCAGCACTCGACAAATTCGCCCTGATCTTCGGGCACGCAACACAGTCGAACGTGCACTGCATATACTACTGATTCTGTGTTCTGGTGTGGCGATTTTAACCACAGTAGGCATTGTTCTTTCGATGGTTGGAGAAGCGTTACGTTTCTTTAGTTTTGTTAGCCCGAGCGAATTTTTCTTCGGCACCACATGGAACCCTCGTTTCTCAACAGTAGGTACAGAGAACCAAACCGGCTTTGGTATGTTGCCATTACTGGCAGGAACCTTTTTAATCGCCTTGATTGCCTTAATCGTCGCTATTCCTATTGGCCTGATGTGCGCCATTTATCTAGCTGAATATGCACCAAGTCGCATTCGCTCGATAGCTAAACCGATTATTGAAGTGCTCGCGGGTATTCCCACCATCGTCTACGGCTTTTTTGCTTTAATCACCGTCGGTCCCTTTCTGAGCGAATTGGGACAGTGGCTCCATATCGATATTCGTGCCACCTCCGCTCTAACCGCGGGGATTGTGATGGGCTTAATGGTGATTCCCTTTATTTCCTCGCTATCCGACGACATTCTTACTCAAGTGCCCAAAACACTAAGAGATGGCTCGCTTGGCCTTGGCGCAACCAAATCAGAGACCATTCGCAAAGTGGTTCTACCTGCCGCGCTACCTGGCGTGACTGGCGCAGTTTTGCTCGCCGCCAGCCGGGCGATTGGTGAAACCATGATTGTGGTTCTCGCTGCCGGAAATAGCCCAGTATTAACCGCCAACCCATTCGAGGCTGTCTCTACTATGACGGTTACCATCGTCAACCAACTGACCGGCGATACCGATTTTGCTAGCCCACAATCCTTAGTAGCCTTTGCACTTGGTTTAACCCTGTTTGTGATCACGCTATGCCTTAATGTGATCGCGCTCGTTATCGTACGTAAGTACCGTGAACAGTATGAGTAACGCCATGGACAACAGCATTCAAATGACTAACCTTCAAGATGACGATGCCTATGCGCAACGTAATGAAACAAAACTGCGCATTGCTCGCTCGCTGAAAAAACGTCACAACAGTGAACGCCGCTTTAGAGCTTTCGGTATTGGCGCGGTTGCCTTAGCGTTAAGTTTTGTGGCGATACTATTCACTTCGATTCTTTCCAAAGGTATTCCAGCCTTTTGGCAAGCGACAGTGACCTTGGATGTCTACTTTGACCCCGATGTCGTGAAAATAGAGCCCAAACCCATCCAACAAAGTGATGAGAGCCCGGCGCAGTTCAATCAACGCATGCTCACATGGCAAAGCAGCGTCGGCATGGTTAATTTCAACCGTATTATTGTCAACAGTTTGGCCAACGAAATCCCTGAAGCGACTCGCTACCAGCGTGATGCGATCAAATTGATCACCAGCGGCGAGCGTTTTGCTTTGCGCGATATGATAGTCAATGATCCTTCACTGGTCGGCCAAACCTTACGTCTTGATTTACTGGCGGAAGCCAACGTCGATGTGTGGTTGAAAGGCAACATCGACCGTGATCTACCCGACTCTCGTCAGCAGTTGAGTGCTCGTACCCGCGCGTGGGCGGATGAGCTCGCTGAACGTGGCGTTATCCAAAACAAATTCAGTACAGCGCTGTTTATGAACGTCGATTCTCGCAGCTCATTAGCTTCGGCTGGCCTTGCTGGGGCGTTTATGGGCTCGGTATTTATGATGCTCATTGTTATGGTATTGGCGGTACCGATTGGCGTCGCTTCCGCGATTTACCTAGAAGAATTTGCCCCAAAAAACAAGTTCACCGATTTGATTGAAGTGAACATCAACAACTTGGCGGCGGTTCCTTCGATTGTATTTGGTTTACTGGGCGCTTCAGTGTTTATTTTGTGGTTTAAGCTGCCGCTTTCGGCACCGTTTGTCGGTGGTTTGGTATTAACACTAATGACACTGCCCACAGTGATCATTGCTACTCGCTCAACATTGAAAGCGATACCACCATCGATTCGCCAAGCAGCTCTGGGTATCGGCGCGTCCAAAACTCAAGCCGTTTTCCATCACGTATTGCCTTTGGCACTACCGGGCATTTTGACTGGGGCCATTTTGGGTATCGCCCAAGCATTAGGTGAAACTGCGCCACTGCTCTTGATTGGCATGAGCTCATTTGTCGCCAGCGTACCTGCGACACCGCTCGATCAATCAACCGCGCTACCAGTGCAGATTTTCCTCTGGCAAGGTAACGAACTGCGTAACTTTTTTGAAGCAAGAACGTCTGCTGCAATCACCGTATTGTTAGCATTAATGATTAGCTTAAACGCGCTGGCGATTTGGTTGCGTCGACGCTTTGAAACTCGGTGGTAATAAAGATGATAAGTGAAGCTATTATGAACAAACACTCCCTTGTGATACCACAGGTAAAGAGCACCGCTAAAGAAGCAGCCCAAGCCACACAAATTAAAATGGCCGCGCGTGATGTGAAAGTTTTCTATGGTGAAACCAAGGCGCTACACGGCATCGATATGGATATCATTGAGCATGAAGTGGTCGCCTTTATCGGCCCTTCTGGTTGTGGTAAATCGACCTTTTTACGCTGTTTAAATCGTATGAACGACACCATCGACACGGCTCGTGTTGAAGGTTCAGTTACCTTGGACGGGCAAGATATTTATCACCCTAGCTTAGATGTGGTGCAGCTGCGCGCTCAAGTTGGCATGGTGTTCCAAAAGCCTAATCCTTTTCCAAAATCGATTTATGAAAATATCGCCTATGGCCCTAAATTACATGGCCTAGTAGATAACAAATCCGATTTGGATGAAGTCGTCGAAACCAGCTTACGCCGCGCTGGCTTGTGGAAAGAAGTCAAAGATCGCTTATCAGCACCGGGCACCGGACTATCTGGTGGCCAGCAACAGCGTTTGTGTATTGCTCGTGCGATTGCGGTTAACCCTGAAGTGATTTTGATGGATGAGCCTTGTTCGGCGCTTGACCCTATCGCGACCTCGATCATTGAAGATCTGATTGATGAGCTCAAAGGCAGCTACACCATTGCGATGGTGACACACAACATGCAGCAAGCGGCGCGCGTTTCAGATAAAACCGCCTTCTTCCACTTAGGTAACTTGGTTGAACTGAGCGAAACACGTGAGTTGTTCACCAACCCACGTGATAGCCGCACTGAAGATTACATTACTGGCCGTTTCGGTTAACGACTGTTTTAGGAGAATTTTATGACAACTCATGGTGTCGATGGGCACACCTCTCATAGCTACAATAGCGAAATGCGTTCTATTGTGGATAGCGTGGTGAATATGGGTGATTTAGTAATCGTACAGGTGCGGGACGCACTCGATGCGTTTATGACAGGCAATACCGAACTGGCCAAGCAAGTAATTGAACACGATCATAATATCAATTTGTTAGAACTGGCCATTGATCAACGCTGCATTGATATTTTAGTCAAACGCCAACCCGCAGCCCGCGATTTACGTGCGGTGTTTTCGATCATGAAAGCGATCATGGATCTTGAGCGAATTGGCGATCAATCTAAACGGATCGCCCATGCGGTGTTGCGTTTAAAGGAGCACCATCCGGGTGACAAAGACTATTTTGATGGTATTGAATTACAAG
>NZ_CAWNHY010000117.1:0-5041 GCF_963874335.1 Vibrio sp. V10_P2A27P122
GATCATGAAACATAAAATTAGTTCAAAAAAATCCCCAAGCAGAGGCTTGGGGATTTGTGTATAAGAGACAGGGTTAGGAGGGGGTGCTGCCAGCAACCAAGAAACACTCCACCCTAACCCTCCCCAATTAGTTTCGTGTTTGTAGGAGTTGTACTAATTGTGGAAAAGGAGGCCTTTTAGGGCTGAAAGGTTTATGGGGCTTGTTTTGAATTATGCGGTTTTAAAATATCAGCCAGCACGGAAAATGGTTTAGGTACTGGCTGAGTTTTCGTGGTTAAACGATTTTAGGTTGGCCGTCGGAAGCGGTAGCGCCACCATCGACGGGTAAATTGACACCATTGATAAATGATGCATCGTCACTGGCTAAAAAGGCCACTGCGGCGGCAATTTCGCTCGGTTCTGCGGCGCGTCCTAGTGCGATGCGCTCGTTAAATTTATCTCTAATCTCTTGCGACCAACCATTGGTCATATTGGTTTTAACTAAGCTTGGGCACACGGCGTTAATTCGTACGCCAGCGGCACCGTGGTCTAGCGCCATGGCGCGCGTGAGGTTGACTACCGCGCCTTTACTGGCGCAGTAAAATGCGGCACCCCAGTCGCCACCTAAGCCAGAGACTGAAGCGGTGTTGACTATGGTCCCCTGCGTTTTTAGCAGTTCAGGTAAGGCAAATTTAGAGCAATACACGACGCCATCAATATTCACCGCTGATATTTTCTTCCAATCTTCAACGCTGCTTTCTAAGACGGAGCCGGGGATGTGGATGCCCGCATTGTTGACTAAAATGTCGAGCTTACCGAAGCGTGATACGGCGTTATCGATCATGGCTTTTACTTTTTTAGGATCGGAGACGTCAATCACTTGCGCCGCGACGCGTGTTGAGTCAAAAGCTTCGATGGCGGTGGCGAGTTGCTCTTCATTCCAGTCGGCCAGTACTACATTGGCCCCTTCATCATATAAACGCTGTGCTATCGCAAAGCCGATGCCGTTGGCGGCACCCGTGACTAAAGCGACTTTATGGGTTAAACCATTCATATTGTTTCTCCTTCGATATGCTCAAAAATTGGATCTCGATTTTCTTGTGTTCTGGGTAGCATCAACTTGTAGTTGTCGCTGTAATCAACGGGGATAGCGATGACAGCAGGTCCTTGAGTTTCCATGGCTTGATGCAGCATAGGCATCAGTTGATGACGTTCGGTCACGGCAAAGCCTTGCGCGCCAAATGATTCGGCATACGCTTTAAAGTCTATCGGGCCAAATTTTATTCCGGACGGGCGTTGATACTTTTTCATCTCTTGTATCTCGACCATGTTGTAGGCGTTATCGACCCAGATGATATGTACAATGTTGCATTTTAGGCGGACGGCAGTTTCTAACTCCATGCTTGATTGCATGAAGCCGCCATCACCAGAAACAGAGACCACTTTGGTGCTAGGTTTAAGCAGGTTTGCACCAATCGCCCAAGGTAGGGCAACGCCCATGGTTTGCTGACCATTTGAAATCAGCATTTGACGGGCGCGAAAACAGCTTAAATAGCGCGCAATCCAGATATGGAAGCTGCCCATATCCAGACACAAAGTGGTGTCTGGGGTAATAATGGATTGCATCGCTTTGATTAAGGTTAATGGATGAAACCCATGCTGAGATTGACGAGTAGGGTAGGATTTTATTATCTGCCGCTGTTGCGCCACTTCCTCTAAAATCGATAAGGCTTTGGGAGAGAGGCGTGCGAAATTGGTGACACAATCGGTCATATCATCCAGTGATTGAACGATGTTGCCGACAATTTCCACGCAAGGTTGGTAATTGAGCTGATACTCTGCTGGTTCAATGTCTAAGTGGATGATTGGGGACTGTTTTGCGTTCCAAAGCTCTGGGTCGTACTCGATAGGGTTAAAACCAATAGTGACAATCAGGTCCGCATCTTGCAGCAATACATCTCCGGGCTGATTGTTAAATAAACCTACGCGGCCAGCGAAATGGTGATAATAGTTAATATCAACTGCCCCAGCGGCTTGATAGGTTCCGACTACAGGCAGTTGAGTGGTGCGCAAAAAACGGCTGATGGCTTGAGCATTTTCAGCGCGACTGGCGTGTAAGCCGAGTAAGACGACGCAGCGCTGTGACTGCTCGATTCGGGTAATGGCTTCTTCGATCGCTTCTGGGTTGGCTTGGCTTGAATGAACATTACGTGATGGAACAATAATATCGGTGAGAGTGTGGTCGGATAACACATCTTGGGGAATGCTAACGAAACATGCCCCCGGTCGGCCTGATTCTGCCGTGCGAAAGGCATTTGCCATCACTTCGCTGGCGGCATCAACATGTTGAATTTCTGCACTGGATTTTGTGATAGAGCGGAAAATACTGACGGTATCCATACTCTGGTGCGTTTGCTTTTGTTGGTCTGCGCGTTTGACCGCGCCGCCGATAGCGACCAGCGGGTCACCTTCTGAATTGGCAGTGGCAACCCCTGAAACCAAGTTGCCACAGCCCGGGCCTGAGGTCACCATGGTGACTCCGGCTTTGCCGGTTAAACGGCCGATGACGCCGGCCATAAAGGCCGCATTGGCTTCGTGACGCACTGGGATCATTTGAATATTGGTGTCTTCAATGGCGTCAAATAACCGATCAATTTTGGCCCCCGGAATGCCAAAAATATAGCGGATACCCAAAGATTCCAGCTGTTGAGCGATTAATTGAGCGCCATTTCTATTGGTAGGTTTTGTATTCATTTTTATACCCTTATTGTTGACTGACGTTGACACTTCTTCACGAAGTGGTGGTGCTATCTGGCGGCTTTTTTCAATTCAATTCTTTTTCTCCTGTTCAGCGCTATTTTTCCGCTTTTTCAATCGCGGTTCGGATGTCATTGGGAGCTAGGTTGGCTTTAAGGAAATCTAGCGAAGTTGGGGTATCAATTACCAAGCGCGATACTTTGCCAATTTGCAAAAAGCCCGACGAAATAGAGTAGTCCTGTATGTGGCCGCCGCCTTTTCTATCTTCGGTAATGAAATGTTCGTGATACCCCGGAACGTTAATACCTGTGGTGTACTGCGGGCTTCTAAAACCGGCGATAACGCCTTGTTTGAAGGTGAAATTAAATGTGGGCTGCTCTTTTACAACATCCAACATTGGGCGAAATGGGCGAGTTTGACGCGGCACGGTACGCGTTCTGACAAACTGATATAAACCGTCAATGCGTACTGCGCAGAAAATATTGTCACTGGGTACTAGATCATCAATCAGATGATGAACGTCAGCACGAGACATTTTAGAGGTGATGGGAACTTCGACATCAGGAGAGAAAAAAGTCATGACGGCGAAGGGGGTTTGCTGCGCTAAGTGTGCGGGGTTAGCCGAACCATCGGCTTTTAATTGGAAAACCTCTTTATCAAACGCGATCAGTTCACCATCTAATTGATTGAATGTGCCCAAGCCAAAATCGCCATGTTGCAGCAGTTGTTCAACCGTTGTTGCGCCTTCATAAACGCCAGCAATCAACGCACTCATCAACGAAGTTTGGTAAATCTCTCCATCCCCCGTTACATGATGATATTCAGCAAACTCTTTTGCTACATCGAGAGAACAAGCACAAAGCGGAGTGTAGAATCCACGCATGAGAATAACCATTTATGCAATAAAGTGTATATTTAGATTGACTTCTCCACGTGGCTAAATCCAATATAAATAAGATTTATTTCTATATGGAAAAGATATGGAGTTTCGCTATCTCAAGTATTTTGTGGCGGTGGCACAAACGCGCCATTTCACACGAGCGGCTGAAGTGTTAGGTATTGCTCAACCACCGTTGAGCCAACAAATAAAGAAATTGGAGCATGAGCTCGGTACGCTGTTATTCAAGCGTTTACCACGTGGGGTAGAGCTGACCGAGGCTGGGCAAATGTTTTATGTCGATGCGGTTACCATCTTAAATGATGTGGATCGAGCGAAGGCGAAAGTAAAACAGCTGGCGCGTGGAGAAAAAAATGAAGTGCGGATGGGCTTTGCGACTTCGGTTGCGATGAATACCCAAATATTATCCCGAGTGCGGGAGATAAGGGACAATTTTTCAAACGTGAATCTCACTGCGGTTGAGCAAGCGATGCCAGAGTTGGTTGAGCAGCTGAAAGCTAAGCAGTTGGATATAGCATTGGTGCGTTTACCTTGTTATGCCAGCGAGTCTTTACAGCGGGTGGTTTTATTTGAAGAGCCTTTTGTAGCGGTGATCCCTTTAGGGCATCCCTTGGCTGAAAAAGATCGCCTTACTTTAGTTCAGTTAAAAAATGAGCACGTTTTGTTGTTTCCTCGTGAAACGGGGCCAGCATTGCATGATGGTATGAAATCGCTGTTTGACGATGTGGGCATCCGTGTCGATCAACGTTTTTCGGCTCCACAGTTGAGGTCGATGGTTGCAATGGCTCAAGCGGGATTTGGCGTAGCTGTTGTACCCCAATCACTGGCTGAACATATCGATGATTCTGCCGTGATCACTCCCATCGAGGAGATGCCTTTTAACAGCCAAATTGCGGTGCTTTGGGAAGCCAGTAACTTAAATAAGCATGTGCTTAAGGTGGTAAAGGCATTAAGTCACCAAAAATAACATCCCCAGCATGATGATACTGGGGATGAAGCGTGCCAAAGTGGTAAGGTTAATCACGCTTACTTAGCGAGTTGAATGCAAAAACTCCACTGCTTTATCGGGATAGTCCGTAAATAAACCATCCACTTTGACAGTGTTGTAGAACACATCGAGCATCCCATCAAAGCTGTCGGCATAAGGTGCAATACGATCGGGTTCTGCGCGGAAGGTATAAGGGTGAACGACTAATCCGGCGGTTTTAGCGGCTTTCATCAATGGCTTGATGATGATGTTTTCTTTGGTTGAAGCGTCGTCAACCAACATAGGTTTCCACGGGCCAATTCCATCGGCGTAGGTAGCGACTTGCTTCATGCCGTTTGCTTCGAACATCCAATCATAGCTGTATGGCTGTGCTTGGTCGCCATCATAGATCATGGTCTCATTCCAATCGGTGTAGGCCA
>NZ_CAWNHY010000118.1:0-5005 GCF_963874335.1 Vibrio sp. V10_P2A27P122
CCGGTACTGTGCTATGGCTTGCGTACCGATTTTTTAGGTGAGCTATTTGAAGGGAGTAAATATCTACTTTCTTGGGCCGATAAGCTGGTGGAATTGAAAACAATTTGTCATTGTGGCCGTAAAGCGAACATGGTCATTCGCACCGATGAACATGGAGTGGCGATTGCCGAAGGTGATCAAGTCTCTATTGGTGGTAACGATAAATACGTGTCGGTATGTCGTCAGCACTATAAAGAAGCCTTGGGTAAGTAAATTCATTACTTCTGCGCCTTGAACAAATTATTCGATAGGGAGGTTTAAGCCTCCCTATCTATTTTGTATGCCCCACAACTTGTGTTACCACTCAAATTGACTCAGAACTTGGTAAGCAAGTGTCACATCGTCTGGGATCGGTTGCTCAATCTGAAATCCTTGTGCTGGGTAGTCGCGGACTCGCACAAAATCGTCTAATAGCGCACTCAGTACAACATCAACGGTGAAATCCTCATCAAGATAATCGAAAAATGTCTCTCCGCCAGAGGTCACCATCAATGACTCAAATGGGGCGGGCCACTGCTGAACAAATGTGGCGTAGGCACGACGTTCCATGAAGGGTTTTTGAACCACAATAATACGTTGCGCAGTGATCGATTTTTCTGCCAATAGATGGTGACTAAATCGTACATTTTCTCCAGAGTGAGTCGCCTTTTTTTCCAGTAAAATCGCGTGGGTTGGGACGCCACAATCTTTGGCTATGTCAGCAAAGGTTTCTGCTTCGCTTTTAGCAAATTTACCCTCAGTAAAACGCCCTTGTCCGCCAGAGAAAAGAAGGTAGGGAGCCAGATTTTGTTGGTACAAATGTGCAGCATACTCAGCCACGCGCAAATCATTGCTGCAAAACACCATAATGATATCGGCCGCGACGAGCTCATGCTTCATCTGCATGTACTGCCACAAGGTTTCAATGTGTTGGTAGAGATGTTTACTCATTCAGTGCCAGTGCCTCTAACGTGTGTGAATAATGAAATTGATAGCCCAATTGGCTCAGCTTGTCGCTTAAGATGCGTTTGTCTGCAATATCGACAATTGGCGGCAATGGTGAGTCTAGCTCGGCGGCCGCCAACGCGGCTTGATAAAACTCAGCTTTACTCACGGTTTGTGGTGTGGTGGCGTTAACGACCTGTTTGGAGAGTTTTTCGCTGGCAAAAATCAGTGCACCAATGGCGTCTTTTTGATGCAACATATTAGCTGGTGCAAGCCGGCTGACTTGCGCCAAACGCGCTGCAAATCGTGAGGGATGACGCTTTGGTCCGATCAAGCCACTACAGCGTACAATGACATAATCTAGCCCTGAATCGATAACGTGTTGCTCGGCTTGCAACATGATTCGTGCTCCTTCACTGAAGTTTGAGTCATTTTGCGCCAGTGACAAGGAGGCATCCTGTTCACTCATTGGTTGTGCAATGTCAGGATAGACGCTGGTTGAGCTGACCATGACGATTTTACGCACATTAGCCAGCTTTGCTTGTGCGACTAAATATTGCCACTGCTGCGCATACTCTTGCCCTCTTCCCTTGCGAAAACCGGGTGGAAAGCTGCCTATCACAATTTCACTTTTTTGAGCAATAAAGTGCTGCGATAAGCTTTGGTCGCGCAGAGAAAGATCGCATACAAAGCCTGTGATGCCATGTTGCGTTAACTCAAGCATTCCTGCCGTTTGGGTGCGGCTGGCGTAGACTTGGTGGTTTTCGGTAAGAGCTTGCGCTAGAGGAAGGCCTAGCCAACCTGCGCCAATGAGGGTAATGGTGCTCATAAAATGTACATCCTGTATTGATTGTATGCCGATCAGGCATCGGTGAGTGGACTAAGCTGGCGCAACAACTGCCTGACCATTTTATGGATAGGATCGGCGCTCATGCGCTGATGCTGAATGACATCAATGTTGGTATACCAAGCCAGCTGTTCAAACTCAACAGGGACACGCACTAATTTCCCCATCGCTTGTTCACTTTCGGCTAAATAGCTTGGCAGCAAACACCATCCTAAACCGCTTAACGCCATCTCTAATAATAGATAGTAGTTATCGGCGTACCATATCTCGGGGCTAAAGGCTTGATGGGAACTGCTGGTTTTATGGCTGCGTGAGCGGATAACGAGTTGGCGATGCAATCTTAGCATATCGATATGGGGCGCTTGATGCTGAGCCAATTCATGCTCTGCGGCCACATAAACATCAAAACGGATTGAACCGACATTTTCAAAATCAAGGTTATTCGGTAAGGCCAATTCACTGAAGATGATCCCACAGCTAGCGCGACCTTGTTCCACCATCTCAATCACATCGGTACTTGATGCACTTAAACATTCAATTTCAATGTGTGGAAACTGTGTGGCTAACTGTTTGAATAAATGGGTTAACCCTTGTAACGGGATCCCTTCATCCATCGCGAGCGAAAGCTGTTGATTGGGTGATGAAGCAAGCAGTTGTGCTTGTTGCGCTAAGCGTTGATGTTGCTGCAACGTCGCTTGCGCATACGGTAGAAGTCGTTCGCCTTGCGCGGTTAATCGTGGATAACGGCCGGAGCGATCAAACAGTTCTACACCGCAATCAATTTCTAAATTGATGATGTGTTGGCTAACGGCCGATTGAACTTTGCCCAACTGTCTTGCCGCGCCGGAGAAAGAGCCACTCTCAACGGTTGCGGTGAAGGCTTGCAACTGATCAATACTCAACATATCTCATTTACCGATACTATCTAACTTTTTAGTATCTTCAATATAGATGAAAATGAGTCCATTCAACACCTCAGACGAAGAATAAAGAGGAGAAAAATGATGTCAATGAGAGAGCTGTCGATGAAAGAGCGCCTTTTCCATGCAATAACGTTTGAAGTGACCGCATTAGCGTTAATTATTCCAATCTCCGCATTGGTGACAGGGCAGGGAACGGGGGATTTAGCCATGATAGGTATTGGTTTGAGCCTATTTGCCGTAGCGTGGAACTATTTATACAACGTTTTGTTCGACCGAGTGTTTGGTACCAACCGATTAGCGCGTACGGTTAGCTTACGTTTGTTACACACGACCGGTTTTGAAGGTGGGCTCGTCTTTATTTCTATTCCGGTGATCGCTTGGGTTTTAGACGTATCGATGTGGGATGCATTGATTTTGGAAGCTGGGTTTCTGACCTTTTTCTTTATCTACACCACACTGTTTAACTGGGGATATGATCGAATTCAGCCCTATCAACGTTGGATTGAGCCAATGGCCAAATAAAGAAGGGCGGTTTTTTAAAGGGGCAAGGCAGCCAGCAGAGTCTCGGCTGCCTTTGCAGGCTAGATTAAGAGTTCAAAACGCGCAGCACGCGCTCTGCATGCTCGGCCACTTCGATGCCTTCATCCGTCAAATAGCCACCATCAGGTAATGTACATAGACCTTTTTCGTAAAGACGTTGAACGGCGGATTGCATGTCGTCAGACGCATCATTACGGACTTTAATACCAGTCGCAGCGCTGCTTAAATCAAATTGGAGGAGTAGATTGAGCTCGGCGATATTTTGTTGAGTAAATTTCATCTCGACACCTATATAGTGAATGATTTTTTGTCACCATAGATGGCAGTGCTGTTGGCTGCAATCAGTTGTTGTAAGAAATGTTATCTGCAACCAAATTGGGGATATTTCACACAGTTATATCCATCATTGGTTTGCAAGAGAGTGGCTATCTATAGACGCTGGATATGGGCTATCAATAAATTTTTATGATTTTCATCACGCTAAACACATTTTTTGTAAACATAGAAAATAGCTCTTGAATTGTCATAGGAATGGAGCGATTATCCGCGCCTTATATAACTTGTTTCAAAATGTTACTTGCCATGAACTTAAACCAATTTGATTCCCTATTGCCACCGCAAATGGCAGAGCGCGCCGCAGAAACTGGCGTTGGAAAAGCGACGAAAGATCCGATGAAGTCTTTCCTTCTTGCCATTTCTGCTGGCATTCATATCGGTATTGCTTTCGTTTTTTACACTACAGTGACGACAGGAACTGGCGATATGGCTTGGGGTCTGAGCCGTTTTATCGGCGGCTTTGCGTTTAGCTTAGGTCTTATTCTGGTGGTGGTCACCGGTGGTGAGTTATTCACTAGTTCAGTGCTGACTTTGGTTGCACGTGCGAGTGGCAAAATTTCTTGGAGCATGCTGATTAAAAACTGGGTCATCGTCTATTTTGGCAACCTTGCTGGTGCGCTGATGCTTGTCGCTTGTATGCTAGTTTCCAAACAATATATGTTTGATGGTGGACAAGTTGGCCTCAATGCGATGGCCATTTCTCAGCATAAATTGCATCACGAGTTTATGCAGGCAGTAGCGCTTGGCATTATGTGTAACGTGTTGGTGTGCGTGGCGGTCTGGATGACTTTCAGTGGTCGCACCTTGACTGACAAAATTATGGTGATGATTTTACCTGTCGCCATGTTTGTCGCCGCGGGTTTTGAGCACTGCATCGCTAATATGTTCCAAGTTCCGATGGCAATTGGTATCAAATATTTTGCACCCGCTGAGTTTTGGCAGATGACGGGTGCCAATATCGCCGACTACGCAGACCTTAACTTAATGGGTTTTTTGATCAATAACCTATTACCCGTGACGATTGGCAATATCATCGGTGGGGGTGTTTTTGTTGGCATTTGGTACTGGTTAATTTACCTTCGAGATGGATCTCACGAATAACTCCTGATTGAAGAGATGATCTTAGAAGCGGCTTTAAGGGCCGCTTTTTTTTGTCATCTCTAAACCATCGCCTTAGGTGGTGTTGACTGCTTCTGCTAGTGTTTATTCACTATTTATACCTTTAAAACAGCTTATCCACATTTTCTGTGGATAAGCTGTTTTAAAGCCAGTGTGTAAGATGAATTGTGATAAGAGTTTTTGAATTTGGACAAACACTGTAGAAGAAATTCTAGAGATGTTAAAGCTCATCATAACCTTTTTAGACCTTATGTTATAGAGATCTAAACTAAAGTAT
>NZ_CAWNHY010000119.1:0-4975 GCF_963874335.1 Vibrio sp. V10_P2A27P122
GCATTAAAGTGGCGTTTGCGTTTGGCTCTAATTGCTTGCTTGAGTTTATTACTCAGTTCAAGTGACATGTGCTGATCAATCCACCCAAGAACCAGATTGGGTTCATGCTCTATTTTTTTTAACTGTTCAATTGCAGCTAGAGCTTCACTTTTGTCTACATAACGAGTGATTGTTTCACCATCCTTCCACTTATTAATTAAGTATTGCCACTTCCAACCCGATTCCAAATTTTCAAGCTGTTGATATTTCATAACGTAAAATCCATGCCAAGTTAGGGTGACAGCGTAACCCACCATCGTTCAGAGTTCAATTTTTGGATTCAAAAAAGCGAACAAGATCAAGCATAATAATGGAGCTGTTAGACATTGCTATTTTTCTATATAATCTGGCTTCTTTTAATAAACACTAGATTTCAATGACTCAAAATATTTGGCGTTCAGTCACACCTCAGTATGATCAATTCCACTCGCAACTAGCTCAGTACCCTAGTCTATCTCCGGTAACATTACTCGACACACAGCCCAGACTAGCAACCGCTATTCAGCAGTTTGTTCAATTGAAAGGTTTTACACGAGTGATGTTGATCAACGCGCCAGATAACTCAATCTATCGTCAATTAGTCAGTCAAAAACTTCAAGTAATAAAGCCAAACTCGCACGTTATTTGTACAGAGTCCCTCGATATGGGGACTATCTTTGGCCAATACCGCGCTGAAAATGGGCTTATCACCAGCGAAATTCCTGGTTTATTGGATAAAGCCAATGGTGGTTATCTTCTGATCTCCGCTAATATGCTGCTGGCTAATCCTAAAATGTGGCCATTATTAAAAGCGGCAGTATTAGGCGAAGATGTAAGCCCCATTAATTGTGATGCTAAATCACCACACCCCTCACCAATCTCTAAAAAATATGAGGTCAAACTGATCATTTTAGGTGATAGGAACCAGTTAGCCGATGTCGACTATTTGGATGCAGACGTCCGCTCAAGCTTTTGTTTCTACACCGAATTAGAGTTGGACCTGAAAATTGATGAACAATCGATATTGACCTACCTCGCTTATTTGCGTTGGATATCTGAAGAATACCAACTCCCTACACTGACTGAAGATGCCATTCCTGCTCTTATGACCGCAGGTGCCCGTTTCACGGAAGATCAACATTACACACCGTTATGTGTAATATGGCACAGAACACTCATAGAAGAAGCGGCCTTAGAGTCAAATCAGTATCCGATTACTAAATCTCATATCGAAAGTGCCTTAGACAAACGCTATTATCGAGAGTCTTATCTGCAGCAACGAGCACTCGACGACATACTTGATGGACAGGTAATTATCGAAACTCAAGGCGAACAAGTCGGCCAAGTCAATGGATTAACAGTGATCGATGTTGCTGGCCATCCTCTTTCCTATGGTGAACCAGCTCGTATCTCATGCGTTGTGCACTTTGGTGACGGTGATATTACCGATGTCGAACGCAAAGCCGAGCTCGGTGGTAATTTGCATGCAAAAGGCATGATGATAATGCAAGCCTTTGTAAGCAGTTCAATGAACCTTGACGCACCGCTTCCCTATTCTGCTTCGGTTGTCTTCGAACAATCATACAGCGAAGTGGATGGCGACAGTGCATCACTAGCCGAGTTATGTTCTTTAGTAAGCGCTTTATCTGAACATCCCATTAACCAACAAATCGCTGTGACAGGTGCGGTTGATCAATTCGGGCGAGTCCAAGCTGTTGGCGGGCTAAACGAAAAAATTGAAGGCTTCTACCATGTGTGTAAGCATCAGGGATTCACGGGTGGACAAGGCGTCATTCTACCAAGAACAAATCTAAAACATCTTGCGCTTCATAAAGATGTAGTCAATAGCATTAAAAATGATGAATTTCATATTTGGCCAGTCGCTACAGTTGATGAAGCCGTACCGATCCTCATGGGTGCGTCATTCAGAGGCGATGACGAAGAAAGCATCATTAATAAAATTGCTCAACGTATTGAAAACTTTGAAAGGCATGACCAATCACACAGTATTGCAGAGCGCATTAAAAACTGGTTTGTGTAGCACTGATCGGAGTTGTTTAGCGTACACGTGTTCCCTAATATGCACCCTATCAAAAATTGGAGTAACTGATAATGCAGAATAAACGAGATTCATATAATCGTGAAGACTTACTAGCCTCTAGCCAAGGTGAGCTTTTTGGGCCTGGCTACCCTCAATTGCCAGCGCCAAATATGTTGATGATGGACCGCATCACGAAAATGTCAGAAACCGAGGGCGAGTATGGTAAAGGCCTTATTCTTGCTGAGTTAGATATTACTCCTGATCTATGGTTCTTCGATTGCCATTTCCCTGGCGATCCTGTAATGCCTGGCTGTTTAGGTTTAGATGCGATGTGGCAATTGGTTGGTTTCTTCCTTGGCTGGGTTGGTGGCAAAGGAAAAGGCCGGGCATTAGGTGTTGGTGAAGTCAAGTTCACAGGTCAGATCCTACCAACAGCAAAAAAAGTAACTTACGAAATCACGATGAAACGCGTTGTTAACCGTAAACTTGTAATGGGCCTAGCTGATGGTCGCGTTCTTGTCGATGGCAAAGAGATTTACGTTGCAAAGGATTTAAAAGTAGGTCTTTTCCAAGATACTTCTGCTTTTTAATGACGTTAAACTATTCATAAGCGACTCATAGAGTCGCTTTTTTCTCATCAAAACACTTAGTTATAGTGCTTTAGAGTGACTTAAATACTAAAAAGCCCCTTCCGGGGCTTAAATCCTTTTGCATGTATGTGGGAGTTTATTTGTAGAGACCAGCTTGTTTGTCATCTCTGGCATCGCGCCAACCACCTAGCCAATATGAACGAGCGTCCGTTTGTTGATAAGGGCAAGCCTCTACGGAACGTCCGTTTAAGCCAGCTTTATACCCATGAGACTGTGCTCTTTCAAGGCGATCACGCTTTTGTCTCTTCATCATAGTGTAGTCCTCATACAGTAACTTGTGTCTTACATACAACTATTAAATCTACATGGCATATCTGTTACGCCACAATTAAGAATTGCTCAAAAATTCGACTTTCTCAAGTTACAAAAAAGGCGCAGATTCTAAATTGTGAACTTGCGCCATTCTTTACACTATTTAATTATTTTCTGCGGAACCCAAAGAGAGCAAGTAGTGTCAGAGTAATCCACCCCATACTACCGCCTTTACGTTCAACGGGCGGAAGTGCCGTGCTGCGGACTTCAATATCGCTAGCCGCCGCGCCAGCAATCGGGATCAGTTTAATCGCGACAACGCTTTCACTTCCAGAAGTACAGTATGAGTTATGGGAGAAATCGTCATAGCCACCAGTACATTTAAATGCACTTGCTGCAATCACACCATCATCGTTGATATCTGAGGCTTCAAAAATACGGAACTGGTTGTTATGTTGTGAGTAAGCCCCACCGTTGGTTAGATCATCTAACCACCAACCTTGGTTCTGGAACAATGCCATTCTTGCTGCATTACTCCCTGTACCGTTGAAAGGATAGATAAAGCCACGATGACGACGTTGTTTGCCTCCATCTTCACGACCTTTTTCTGCATCGATTTGACCGACAATTTCATTGAAATTGTTGATCGCTTTCGCTTCACCGCCAGCACCAGTAAAGAAAATTCCACCTGATAGATAGTTAGCTACAGGCGTTCCGCTATTGGCATCCGACACAAAAATACGGTTTGCTGCTGCGCCGCTTTCAGGTTTGTCGCCTTTGCGTTTTGTTTCACCGATCACGATTAAATGGTTATTAATATCTGTCGCTAATGAGTTGGAGTAAATCACATCTCCATCCACTTTCAGTTCTGTGCCAGTAATAACCTTACTACTCCACATATCATGCTTAGGAGTTGTTACGTCGTAACTTGCATTAGGATAGAATACCGTTGCTTGCATTCTAAACACATTATCATCGCGATAGGTATTAAAACCAGCCATAACTGGCTTGTTAGCGTAACTGCCAGATGTAGGAACAGCAGCGCCTCTTACACTTGCTTGTGCAGAGTATCCGCTACGGTTTGCTTCAACATCACCGACCCACCCTGTTACGCGGTAACCCGTCGAGGTAGATGCTGTGTCCCACATATAAGCTTGGGTTGCAAAAGCAAAGTTTTGGCATTGACGAGTCGTTTGAGGATCAACACTGTCATTCACACAAGTGTTAACATCACCGTTATAATCTTTATTGTCGTCATCGCTATTTCCAGTTAAGTAAGAGCTTACCGATGCACTGCCTACTACAAACTTATTTGGGCTATCACCAAATACATCATAGGCAAATGTTCGACCCATTTTTTCAACAATTTTATTATTTGTGTCTTTGACAATTGTGGTATCCGTTGGTGGATTTAAAATATTGCCATTATAAAAACCACGTTGACGGTAGCCTAGAGCGTAATTACTCCCAGACTGTGTGTAACCGCTGCTCGTAATACCAAAAGCAGAAGTACCGTCTAACCCAGTTAAAACGGTATTCTGAGTATTTGCAATAGAGCCAAAAGTCAAAACAACTTGCGATGAATTAACAAAGGCCGCTGCATTTTGTAGATAACTACCATTATCCCAAGCATCACGCTCACGTTTCAAACCGCCAGTTTCAACATTGTTGTACTCAAAACCATGCCATTGCTTATCAGCCCATGCCTCACAAGTAGAATAACCGAGTTCGTTAGAGCAATAGTTTTTGAGATCATCAATATCCTGATAAACAAAACGATTATCCATTTTGAATGGCACTTCATCATGATAGGAAATGCCATCAGAACCATTGAGCGTATCGCCACCAAACGCAAAAGTATTACAGCTATTTCCGGCCGTAAAACATCCAAGAGATTTGCTGAAAGGTTATCTTTTTGTATTGCCCTTCCGTAATATTCATTAGCGACTAAGTTACCGGGTGTCACTTCTACAATTTGGTAAAGTGCAGCATGAGCTTGAGTGGCAGCCAGAAT
>NZ_CAWNHY010000120.1:0-4948 GCF_963874335.1 Vibrio sp. V10_P2A27P122
ACCTTACTCTGCACGTGTGCCTTCGCACTTTCCGCGTCAGCGCAAACTTGGCAACAAACCACAGATGCAGCTAAAGGACAAACCGTTTACTTTCACGCGTGGGGAGGAAGCCAAGAGATTAATGAGTACATCCGCTGGGCAGGCAACGAGCTTCAAGATCGCTACGGTATCGAGTTAAAACAGGTGAAAGTGACCGATATTGCCGAGACAACAACACGGCTTATTGCAGAAAAGGCGGCCGCTAAAAATAATAATGGCAGTGTCGATCTAGTATGGATTAATGGTGAAAACTTTAAGTCCATGAAAAGTAATGGTTTACTGTATGGTCCATTTACGGAGCGTTTACCTAACTGGCAATATGTTGATTCCTCACTGCCGATCGATCAAGATTTTTCAGAGCCGACTCTTGGCCTTGAAGCGCCTTGGGGTGTAGGACAACTGGTGTTTATTTACGATCAGGAAAAGCTCAATAACCCACCCCGTTCATTTTCAGAAATGTTGAGCTACGCAAAGGCGTTTCCGAATCGTGTTAGTTACCCTCGTCCTCCAGAGTTTCATGGCACCAGTTTCCTTAAAGCCTTATTGATTGAACTAAGAGAGAACGATGTTGCCCTGTCTAAGCCTGTGGATGAACAAAATTTTTCCATAGTGACAGCACCTCTTTGGCGCTATCTTGATGAATTTCATCCTGTGGCCTGGCGTCAAGGCAAGCAGTTTCCCAGCGGTTCCGCTCAAATGCTGCAATTGCTTGATGATGGTCAGCTTGATCTTTCCATCAACTTTAACCCCAATGCTGTTTTTTCCGCTCAAGCAAATGGAACGCTAGCGGCCTCTACCCGCTCCTACGCGTTTGAAACAGGGGCTCTTTCTAACATTCATTTTCTCGCCATTCCTTGGAATGCGAGCGCCAAAGAAGGCGCATTGGTTGCGATCAATTTCTTACTCAGTCCGGAAGCACAATCTCGTAAAGGAGATCTTTCCATTTGGGGAGATCCATCGGTATTACAAAATGAGTTCTTAAGTGGCAGCGCTAAGAAAACTCAGCTGTTTAAATCAATCGCCGAGCCACATCCAAGTTGGCAAACGGCGCTTGAAGCCGAATGGCAACAACGCTACGGCCACTAAAGAGACTGAGATAAAGCCCGATGTTTAGAGCAAGCTATTTGCTGATTATTGTCATCTGTATTGCCCCAGTTGTTCCCGGCCTACTTGGGGTCATACTCTCCTCATTGGGCTATATTCCTCCCGTTGGCTTGCACCACTTTTCTCTAGATGGCTACATCGCCATCTTACAATGGTCGGGAGTCGGGCAATCTCTACTACTTAGCATAGGTTCTGCGTTAATCAGTACCTATCTCGCCGCAGCGATCTGCTTTGTGATATTGCAATCATTATGGCACAGCCGTCACTGGTCAAAAGTAGAGAACGCTTTATCACCGTTACTGGCTATGCCTCACGTCGCTTTTGCCATTGGTTTTGCTTTTTTATTCTCGCCAAGCGGCATGATGGATCGCCTTTTGTATCATCTGTTTGGAACTTCATTCATGGGAGATGGCGCTTCACTTTTAGTACGCAACCCTTACGCAGTCGGGTTAACCTTAGCGTTAGCACTTAAAGAAGTTCCTTTTTTACTGCTGATGAGCATCCCCATTTTGCAGCAATTAAACATTGATAAACTGCAACAAGCAGCGGCTTCGCTGGGTTATTCTCAACCCCAACTATGGCTAAAAGTGATCTTCCCACAGTGGTTAAATAAACTGCGGTTTGCCCTCTTTGCCGTGATTGCCTACGGCGTATCCGTTGTCGATTTGGCGCTCATTTTAGGCCCCAATAATCCACCAACGTTTGCAGTATTGGTATGGCAGTGGTTTAGTGACCCTAACTTAGCCTTAATTCCTCGCGCCGCCGCTGGCGCCGTTCTGTTGTTTATACTTGCCAGCGCCATGTTATTGATCGTTCTCTTTATCGAAAAGTGTTCCACGCAACACTACAAACGCTGGCAATACTCAGGCCGCTATGCGCTTTCCTTGCCAGGAAAATCACTGTTTTTATTCATTATTACCTTATCTTTGCTGATGTTGCCTTTAATGGTGGTTTGGAGTTTTGCACAACGTTGGCGCTTTCCAGACTTATGGCCCAGTCAGTTCAGTGCCCGTTTTTGGGACAACGAATGGTTGAATATCGCACCAACCATTTATCAAAGCGTACAATTAGCGCTATTCAGCACTGTGATTGCGCTGGTGTTATCTCTACTCGCTCATGAGTATAAGCTCAAATATCAGCGCCATTTACCCAGTTATTTGATCGCCTTGCCAATGCTTATTCCTCAGCTTTCACTGTTATTTGGCATGCAGATCGCCACACTCTTTTTAGCCAGCGATCAGTATTGGCTTTGGGTTACATGGTCACATGTATTCTTCGCCTTTCCTTTTGTCTACCTTGCGTTGGATGGCCCGTGGCAAAGCTACAATCAAAACCTGACTAAAGCAGCGTTGAGTTTAGGAAAAACGCCGTGGCAAGTATTTTGGCAAATTAAAACGCCGCAACTCTTACCAGCCATCGTTTACGCGGCAGCGGTTGGAATGAGTGTGAGCTTAGCGCAATATTTGCCGACTTTGATGCTCGGCGCAGGAAGGATCGCTACTATTACTACCGAAGCCGTTGCACTCTCGAGTGGCTTTGACCGCAGAGTCACCGCTATCTATGCCATTTGGCAAGCCCTACTTCCTTTAATTTTTTTCACCTTGGCGATTGTGATCAGCCGCCTACAAACTCATCGCCGTACCATGAACCCTATCGTTAAAAAAACTGCCCGTAAGGAAGCCATTACTCATGACGTTCTGCCTCGAAAACCTCGCCATCCATAAACAAAATGGTGAAGCTCTCTTATCGGATTTAAATATCACCATCTCCCCTGGTGAAATTGTCAGCTTAATGGGGCCGAGCGGCTGTGGAAAATCAACGCTACTTAATGTAATTGCGGGTCATTTGGGGAGGGATTTTAGCTTCCAAGGCAGAGTCATACTGGACGGTGTCGACATCACTTTGCGGCCTGCACATCAGCGGCAAGTCGGTATTTTATTTCAAGATGATCTGCTCTTCCCACATCTGACGGTTTGGCAAAATTTGGCTTTTGCCTTGCCCAACTCGGTAAAAGGCCATGAACGGCAGTCTCAAGCAGAAAAAGCATTACAGAAAATTTCTCTCGAACATCTTGCCAATGCTTACCCAGAACAGATATCTGGGGGGCAGCGAGCACGTATTAGCTTGGCTCGCATGCTACTGGCTCAACCTAAACTGGCACTATTGGATGAACCATTTAGTAAGTTAGATAAAGCACTGCGGATCCAATTTAGGGATTGGGTCTTCAATCAACTGGTCGCCGAAGGCATTCCGACCTTGATGGTCACGCACGATAAAGACGATGTTCCGCCTAACAGCCGCATTTTAACCTGCTCATGGGAGAGCGCACATGCTTGATCGATTTAGTGTCAAAATCATTCGTTGGCCACTAGAGAAAACAGCTCAAGGGCTTCATCGCTTAGGCATTACAGCGAACCAAACGACACTCTGGGGTTTTGCTTTAGGTTGCTGTGCACTTCCTGCACTTGCTTTCTCGCAGTACACGCTGGCATTAATTTTCATCATACTAAACCGAATAGCGGATGGCCTTGATGGTGCGTTGGCAAGAATTCAGGGGGTCAGCGATGCGGGAGGATTTCTCGATATCAGTTTAGATTTTCTGTTTTACTCGCTCATTCCGTTTGGTTTTGTGCTGGCTTCACCTGAGCACAATGCGGTAGCTGGCGCCTTTTTGATCTTTTCTTTTATCGGTACGGGAAGCAGCTTTCTTGCCTTCGCCGTGATGGCCAGCAAGCGAAACATCCACAGCCCTATCTACAAGCATAAATCACTGTATTACATGTCAGGCTTGACTGAGGGTACAGAAACGATTGCTTGTTTCGTCCTGTTTTGTCTTTTTCCTCAACATTTTGCCTTAATAGCTTATCTATTCGGCGGCGCATGCTGGTTCACCACCATTACCCGCATTTATTCTGGATTTCAAACACTCTCTAACACTCACTCACGTCAAGAATACAACCATGATTAACGCTATCACTTTTGGCTTCGAACTGCGGCTTCAAATCCAGATAATGCAGTACATTGGGTAATCGTATAACTCTTCGAAATTCTCATCAATTGAACCAGTGGCATGCTAAACTGCGCACTTACTAACGCAGTGGCATAACGATGCCTAAGGTTGCATTTATGACTTTGACCAGACCCGTTAAAATAGCGATCTTACTCTTTCTGATCCCGACTCTTATTTTTTCGTTAGCCATCCCGATATTAATCAATCCGTTGACACGCTATGTGCTGGAAAGCAAACTCGATACCGTCAATCTTTACTTGGCCAATAGAGCTCAGAGCTTAAATGATATGATTTTAGATCAAGTCGCTCAGATAAATTATGAATGCCAAGCAAGCGATATGTCATTAATTCGTGATTCCAAGTACTACAACCGATTTATCAGAATGATCGCGGTTGTCAACAAAGACGGGCGTAGCTGCTCGACTGTCGGTTTCCCATTACAACTTTCGGATGAGTTGAAAGCCTATGACCTCTCTTCAGGGTTTTACATGTCCACCACTCCCGCACTTTTTGATACAGAAAAAGAGCTACTTATTTATTATCAAAAAGAAGGTAATCGAATTTTCTGGATATTAGACAGTAGCTGGCAAGAAGAGATATTAAAAGGTGATTGTATAAATTGCTTTTTATTAAATTTTCATTATTTATCGCCTAGTTTAAATGGATTGAGAATGAGTCGAGGCAATAAAGAGATTGCTTACCAAGACCACATCACAACCATTAGTTACACCATAAAAGAGTTTGATATTCAAGAAACACTCTCTGTTGGTAAAGAATTCAACCAATATCTTTACT
>NZ_CAWNHY010000121.1:0-4913 GCF_963874335.1 Vibrio sp. V10_P2A27P122
GTTTTATTTAGTGTAAATAAATATCAAGTCTTTGTTTTTTATTTGGTTTATTGGTTTTTATCAACTGGTCTGAATAGTTTGTTTTTTATTTTTTTTTAGTGAAGTGGGTCGGTTTTTTGTGCGAAAACATTCGTGAAAATGAGCTTTGTGTCTGTTTTTTATCACTTTCCCCCAAACTCATTCACAGAAATCTGACAGGGGTCACGTGTGATTTAAGATGATTTAGTCACGAAGTTTGATTACACTGATTAGCAACTATGTTAATCCATGTACTACCTAACCTTTGTTGTGTTGGGTAGTTTTGTTTTGCCCAAATACGAATTTTGGCATTAGAGGTATAAAATGGAAAAAGTTCCAATGACAGTTCGTGGTGAACAATTGCTGCGCGAAGAGTTAGATAGGCTGCTAAAATTACGTCCACAAATTACCCAAGCTATTGCAACCGCACGTGAACTTGGCGACCTAAAAGAAAATGCGGAATATCACGCTGCTCGAGAAGAGCAAGGTATTTGTGAGGCTCAAATTCGTGATATTGAATATAAGCTATCTGTTGCTCAGGTGATCGATATCACTAAAATGGAAAATACAGGCAAAGTGATTTTTGGTTCAACAGTGACATTGATTGACAGTGATACTGATGAAGTGAAACGCTACCAGATTGTGGGTGAAGATGAAGCTGAGATTAAATCTGGGCGCATTTCTGTCAGCTCACCGATTGCCCGCGGTTTGATCGGTAAAATGGAAGGTGATGAGGTGATTATCGCTACTCCCGGTGGTGATAAAGATTTCGAAATCGATAAAGTTGAATACCTCTAATTCATTTCAACAACAATCAAAAAGGTCGCAGTGTGCGACCTTTTTTTGTCTGTATCCATCAGAGTCAGAGCGTCGATAACGCGACTGATTACTTACGAGGGATCTCGATTTTACGTTGCTCGGTTTGACGAAATAGTACGAGAATCTTACCAATGGTTTGTACTTTTTCTGCGCCAGTCTCACGCACGATAGCATCGATAATCAACTGCTTAGTTTCGCGATCTTCGGATGCTACTTTCACTTTGATCAGTTCGTGGTGGTTGAGGGCAATCTCGATTTCCGCTAGAACAGCCTCAGTGAGTCCATTCGCGCCCATCAGTACAACAGGTTTCAAACTGTGTGCTAGGCCTTTAAGGTGCTGCTTTTGTTTGGTGCTTAGGTTCATTATGCGGCCAATTTTATTTAATATAAGGGTTGAAAAAAGCTATTTTAACGCCATCTATCCCTGAAGACTATATTTTCTACCATACTTTCTTGGATGGAAACATTTCAGTTAGGAATCGAATGAGTAAACAGAAGCATTCGGCCAGCTCTAGTCGCTGGTTGAAAGAACATTTTGATGATAAATACGTGAATGAAGCCAAAAAGAGAGGTTATCGTTCGCGTGCTATTTTCAAAATAGAAGAGATTCAAAATAAAGATAAACTGCTTAGGCCAGGAATGACTGTTGTGGATTTAGGGGCGGCTCCCGGCGGGTGGTCTCAATATTCAGCGGGTATCGTCGGTGATAAAGGCCGAGTGATCGCGTGTGATATTTTGCCGATGGATCCTATTGTTGGCGTTGCTTTCTTACAAGGCGATTTTCGTGAAGAGGCCGTGCTGGACGCACTATTAGATCGTATACAGCCTGATATGGTTGATGTGGTGATGTCAGACATGGCACCTAACATCGCCGGAAATAATTCGGTTGATCAGCCAAGGGCAATGTATTTGGTTGAACTAGCTCTAGATATGTGTCGACAAGTTCTTACTCCAAATGGTAGTTTTGTGGTCAAGGTTTTTCAGGGAGAAGGCTTTGATGATTATGTCAAAGAAGTTCGAAACCTGTTTAAAGTCGTGAAAATAAGAAAACCAGACTCTTCGCGAGCTCGCTCAAGAGAAGTCTTTGTTGTAGCCACTGGTTACAAAGGTTAACGTTTTTGCTGTACAAGGCATAAGTTAACATATGGCTACAGGTTACAAACTGTAGTACCCTACCTTTAATTACAATTAGTTATCGCGAGGCTTACACCTTGAGTGATATGGCAAAAAATTTAATTCTGTGGCTAGTTATAGCTGTCGTTTTAATGTCGGTATTCCAGAGCTTTGGCCCTGGTGATAGTAACGGCAAAGCAGTGGATTACACCACGTTCGTACAGGAAGTTGGCCAAGGCCAGATTCAAGAAGCTCAATTTAACAATAGTGAAATTTCCTTTACTCGTAGAGGCGGTGGTACTCGCTATGTAACTTACATGCCCGTGTACGATCAAAAACTGCTTGATGATTTGATTAATCAAAACGTTAAAGTACAAGGTACACCACCAGAAGAGCAAAGTTTGCTCGGGACCATTTTTATCTCTTGGTTCCCGATGATCCTACTGATCGGTGTTTGGATATTCTTCATGCGTCAAATGCAAGGTGGCGGTGGCAAAGGTGCCATGTCATTTGGTAAGAGCAAAGCTCGTATGATGAGTGAAGAGCAGATCAAAACCACGTTCGGTGATGTGGCTGGTTGTGACGAAGCGAAAGAAGATGTGAAAGAGCTTGTGGATTACTTGCGTGATCCGAGTCGCTTCCAAAAACTGGGTGGGAAAATTCCAACGGGTGTTTTGATGGTTGGTCCTCCTGGTACAGGTAAAACATTACTGGCAAAAGCAATTGCTGGTGAGGCGAAAGTACCGTTCTTCACTATATCTGGTTCTGATTTCGTTGAAATGTTTGTCGGTGTCGGTGCATCTCGTGTACGTGACATGTTCGAGCAAGCGAAAAAGGCTTCACCTTGTATCATCTTTATTGATGAGATTGATGCGGTAGGTCGTCAACGTGGTGCTGGTGTCGGCGGCGGTCACGATGAGCGTGAGCAGACTTTAAACCAAATGTTGGTTGAAATGGATGGTTTTGAAGGCAATGAAGGCGTTATCGTCATTGCGGCAACCAACCGTCCAGACGTTTTAGACCCAGCATTGCTGCGTCCGGGGCGTTTTGACCGTCAAGTGGTGGTCGGTTTACCTGATGTTCGCGGCCGTGAACAGATCTTGAAAGTTCATATGCGCAAAGTACCTTTAGCTGGTGATGTTGAACCTTCATTGATTGCTCGCGGAACACCGGGTTTCTCTGGTGCCGATTTGGCGAACTTAGTGAACGAGGCGGCGTTATTCTCTGCTCGCGGTAACAAACGCAATGTTTCAATGGTTGAGTTTGAGTTAGCAAAAGACAAAATCATGATGGGTGCTGAACGTCGTTCGATGGTGATGTCTGAAGAAACTAAAGCATCAACAGCTTATCATGAAGCAGGACACGCCATTGTTGGTCGTTTGGTACCTGAACATGATCCTGTTTATAAAGTATCGATTATTCCACGTGGTCGAGCTTTAGGTGTGACGATGTACTTGCCTGAACAAGACAGAGTTAGCATGTCGAAGCTGCATCTTGAGTCTATGATTTCAAGCTTGTATGGCGGTCGTTTAGCGGAAGAGTTAATTTACGGCCCAGAAAACGTTTCAACTGGTGCATCAAACGATATCGAACGTGCGACAGCCATTGCTCGTAAAATGGTTACTCAATGGGGCTTTTCTGAAAAACTTGGCCCATTGTTGTATGCAGAAGATGAAGGTGAAGTCTTCTTAGGGCGCAGCGTGACTCAAACTAAGCATGTGTCTGAAGATACTGCTAAGTTGATTGATGACGAAGTTCGTAAAATTATTGACCGCAACTATGATCGTGCGCGTAAAATCCTTGAAGAGAATATGGATATTATGCATGCAATGAAAGATGCGTTGATGAAATACGAAACGATTGATGCAGGCCAAATTGATGACTTAATGGAGCGTAAAACCGAGATTCGCGAACCTGCAGGTTGGGCTGATCAAGCCAAAGCTCAAGCAGAAAAAGCGGAAGCGGAAAAAGCTCAAGAGCCAAAAGTAGAGCCAGCAGCAGAAGACGAAGTAGCCACTGAGTCCTCAGAAAAGAAAGATGCTGAGTAATCGTTAATATTCAAATTAAACCCCGAGCTTTCTCGGGGTTTTTGTGTTTTAGAGCAAAATGAAGATTCAAACCCCAACAAAGACACTTATCCTCGATCGTCCTCATGTCATGGGTATCTTGAACATGACTCCGGATTCATTTTCCGATGGTGGAAAATTTAACGCGCTAGATTTGGCACTAGAGCATGCCGATACAATGATTGCCGCAGGTGTCAGCATTATTGATATTGGAGGGGAGTCAACTCGGCCGGGGGCTCCAGAAGTGACTCTCGATGACGAATTATCTCGTGTTATTCCTATTATTAAAGCTATTCGTGCAAAATATGACGTCTGGATTTCAATTGACACCAGTAAAGCTGAAGTGATGCGTCAGGCGGTTGAGGCTGGTGCTGACTTGATTAATGATGTTCGTGCACTGCAAGAGCCGGGGGCATTAGAGGTTGCGGCTAAAGCACAAGTGCCTGTCTGTATCATGCATATGCAAGGTCAGCCACGAACGATGCAAACCAGCCCACATTATCAAGATGTGTTAGCGGATGTTAAGCTCTTTCTAGAAGATCGAGTCGCAGCGTGCGAGCGTGTGGGGATCGCGCGTGCAAATATTATCCTCGACCCCGGTTTTGGATTTGGCAAAACCATTGAGCATAATTATTATCTGCTTGCACATCTAGACGCATTTCATCAACTAGGTTTGCCAATATTGGCTGGGATGTCCCGTAAGTCAATGATTTTTAAACTACTCAATAAAAAACCAGCTGAATGTATGGTGGCGAGCGTTACCTGCGCGGCTGTAGCTGCAATGAAAGGTGCACAGATTATTCGTGTCCATGATGTGAACGAAACCATTGAAGCAATGAAAATAGTACAAACCATTATTCAAAATAGTTAACAATAATAATTAAGGAAAAATCATGT